>NZ_JBEZZF010000018.1:0-84766 GCF_040639055.1 Promicromonospora sp. NPDC023987
TCGTTAGACCGCCGGGGGCGGGCCCGCCGGGGCGCCACATCACCTGACGTTCTACCGACTACCCGGCTCATCACCGCTCCGCAGCCGCCGGAGCATGCGCGGGTCCTGGAAGCCGACCGTGCGGGCCGCCGACTCGACCGTCGCGCCGTGGCCGATGAGGTGCTCCGCCCGCTCCAGCCGCAACAGCTGCTGGTAGCGCAGGGGCGTCACCCCGGCGGCCCTGGTGAACAGCCTCGTCAGGGTGCGCTCGGCGACGCCGGCGTGCGTCGCCAGGTCCGCGAGCGGCAGCGCGCGTGCGTAGTGCGTGTCGATGTGGTTCTGCACGCGGTGGACCGTGTCGTCGACGTGCGACCGGTGCCGCAGCATGGCGCTGGCCTGCGGTTCCGTCCCGTTCCTTCGGGCATACACGACCATCTCCCTGGCCACCCGCGCCGCGAGTGCCGGGCCGTGCCGCATCGCGAGCAGGTGCAGCGACAGGTCGATGCCGCTGGCGATACCCGCGGAGGTCACCACGCCGTCGTCCGTGGTGAACAGGACGTCCCGCACGACGTGCGCCCGCGGGTGCCTGGCCGCGAGGTCGTCCTGCACGGCGTGGTGCGTGGTGCAGCGCCGGCCGTCGAGCAGCCCGGCCTGGCCGAGCGCGTCGGCGCCCGCGCACACGCTCGCCGTCGTGCCACCGGCCGCGTGGTGCTCGCGGAGCCGTTCCCGCACCGGCTCGCTCACGAGCGGCCAGGCGGCCGGGTCGCTGCCCACACGCCAGCCGGGTACGACGACGAGGTCGTCCCGGCCCAGCGTCGGCCAGTCGGTGCCCGCGACGAGCGGGAGGCCCTGCGCCGAGGCGACCACACCGGCGTCGGGCCCCGGGCGGTCGCCGGCCGGTGTGGCGGCGACGTACCGCAGGTCATAGGGCTGGCCGAAGTCGCCCGCCGTGAAGAACGCCTGCGCCGGGCCCGCCAGGTCGAGCAGGTGGACCCCGGGCAGGAGCACGAAGACGACGGTGGTCACACCGCCGATGCTGCCACCTCCGCCGGGGATGCGGCCTCCGACTCGAGCTCGGCGACGGTCGCGATGCGCGCGAACCGGCCGCGGAGCACCGTCTCGGTGCGCTCGAGGATGTCTGCGGCGCTGAACCGGCCGAGCGGTTCGGTGGTGGTGGCGTCTCTGACGAACGTCATGTCGTACCCGAGGTCCGAGCCGACCCGCGTGGTGGTCTCCACGCACTGCTCGGCGCGGATGCCGCAGATCCGCAGCTCGCCCACGCCGTGGGTGGTGAGGATCTGCTGGAGGTTGGTCGTGGTGAAGGCGTTGTGCGAGGTCTTGCGCAGGACGGGCTCGTCGGGCCGGGGCTCGCTCAGCTCCTCGAAGAAGCGGACGTGACCCAGGGCCGGGTCGAACGCGTGGCCGGTGCCGGGCTCCGTGTGCAACAACCACACGATCAGGTCACCAGACGCGCGGGCGAGATCGACCAGCCGGTTGACGGACTCGGCCACCGTCGGGTTGAGCGTTTCGGCCCACAGGGGTCGCACGCGGAAGGATTCCTGGACATCGACGACTATCAGGGCTCGGTTCATGGCCCCAGTCTCTGTCCGACGGCGCGCGGGCGGGAGGCCGGATCAGGTCGGACGGCGGACGGATCTGGTCACCGGATGCCGATACCGGTTCGCCGCCCCGAGCCCGGTTTCGCTCAGGCGCCGAATGCCGGCGTGTGCCGACGGGCCCAGTCGGCGAACGTGTGTCCCGGCCGCCCCAGGACCGTCTCGACGTCCGGGCTCACGGCACGCTCCTGTGGCGTCGGGTCGCCAAGGATCGCGAGCGTGCCATCGACTATCGGCTCCGGCATGACGTCGAGCATGCCGGTGCGCGCCTGCTCCCGGGTCAGCTCGACGAACGTGAGCGGTGTGCCGAGCGCCGCGGCGAGCGCCTCGGTCTTGTCCCGCGGCGAGACGGGAGCTGGACCGGTGAGCTCGTAGGTCCTGTCGTCGTGACCGTCCTCGGTCAGCACGGCGGCCGCCACGGCGGCGAGGTCGAGCGGATCGACGCTGGGCAGTGCGACGTCCCCGAACGGTGCGTAGACGGTGCGCTCGGCGCGGATCGACGGGACCCACGCCAGAGCGTTGCTGGCGAAGTCTCCGGGCCGCAGCACCGTCCAGGCGAGCCCCGATCCCCGCACGAGCTTCTCGAGCTCGCCGAACGGGCCGTGCGAGGCGGACTCCGGCCGCGTGCCCGCGCCGAGGGACGACACCAGGACCAGGCGGCGCACGCCGGCGTCGGCGGCCACACCGGTGATCCGCTCGCCGTCGAGCTGGCCGCCTGAACCCGGCACGAGAAGAAACATGTCGCTCGCGCCGTCGACGGCGGCGCGGAGGCTGTCCGGGTCCGCCAGGTCGGCGCCGATCCCGCGCACCCGCGGATCCTCGATCGGTGCGGTGCCCGCGCGGGAGACGGCGGTGACGTCCTGCCCCAGCCGGGCCAGCTCGGCGACCAGCGGCCGGCCGATGTTTCCAGTGGCTCCGGTGACAACGATCATGGGTGCTCCTCGTTCGCACGACGGCCCGGTGAGCGGGCCCGACGGCCCGTGCGGCCGCCGTCGTCGACGTTACGAGCGCCAGTACAGTAGGTTCCCCCAGGAAAGTATTGGAGGGGGCCATGACCAGCCCGACCACGTGGCGGCCCGGCGCTGCCGACGACCCTGCCGACGCCTGCCCCATCACGCCGGTCGTCGACCTCATCTTCAGCCGGTGGACCACCCCGATCCTGTGGACGCTGCAGGAGCACGGCACCCAGCGCTTCGTCGAGCTGGAGCGACGGATCGGCGTCACGCCCAAGGTGCTCACGCAGCGCCTGCGCCAGCTCGAGCGGGACGGTCTGGTCCGCCGCGAGATCTTCGCGGAGGTGCCGCCCCGCGTCGAGTACCGGATCACGGAGCTCGGCAGCAGCTTTCGGCCGGTGTTCGCCGCGTTGAGCCAGTGGTCCGGCCAGCACATGGCCGACGTCGAAGCGGCGCGTGCCGGCTACACGGGCCCTCTCCCGCGCTGACGCGGCGCGACGAAGCGGGTGATCGGCAAAAAGTCAGGTGATCGGCTACTCGGGTTACCGATCACCTGACCTTTTACCGACCACCCGCCCCGGCGGGTCAGGCCCTGACGAAGGCCAGGAGTGCCTCGTTGACCTCGGCCGCGTGCGTCCAGAGCAGGCCGTGCGGCGCACCTTCGATCTCGACGTACTCCGCCTCCGGGAACGCCTCGTGGAACGGGCGGGCCGTCGCGTCGATCGGGAGGATGTTGTCCTTGGTCCCGTGCAGGATCAGGGAGGGCTTGCCGGCGGCGCGGACCGCCTCGACGTCGGCCCGGAAGTCCTCGATCCAGGCCGAGACGACGGCGTAGGCCGCGACCGGGGCGCTCCCGGTCGCCGTGTTCCAGCTGGCCGTGACGACCTCCTGGCTGATGCGGCTGCCGAGGTTCTCGTCCAGGTTGTAGAAGTCCTGGTAGAAGTTCGTGAACCAGGCGAAGCGGTCGGCGCGGGCCGCCTCTTCGATGCCGTCGAAGACGGACTGCGGCACCCCGGTCGGGTTGTCGTCCGCCGCGACGAGGAACGGCTCCAGCGAGGCGAGGAAGGCCAGCTTGGCGACCCGCTCGTGGCCGTGGTTCTTCACGTAGCGAGCCAGCTCGCCGGTGCCCATCGAGAAGCCGACCAGGATGACGTCGCGCAGGTCGAGGGTGCTGAGCACCGTGTCCAGGTCGGCGGCGAAGGTGTCGTAGTCGTAGCCGGCGCCGACCTTGCTCGACTTCCCGAACCCGCGGCGGTCGTACGTGATGACCCGGTAGCCGGCCGCGATCAGCTCGCGGGACTGGCGCTCCCAGCTGTTGCCGTCGAGCGGGTAGCCGTGGATCAGGACGACCGGCTGGCCCGAGCCGTGGTCCTCGTAGTAGAGCTCCGTGGTGGTGCTGTTCTCGGTGCCGACCTTGATGTAACCCATGATCTGTCCCTTCGTGAACTTGCGCCGCGGTGGAGAACGGTCGTTCTCTGCCGATATCCGCTACAGTAGAGAACGAACGTTCTCCGCGCAAGTCGTGCGGGGCAGAAGACGGGGTGAGACCGGATGATCGACGAGAAGACCGCACGGGAGGCCGTGATCAGGGCAGCGGACGAGCTCTTCTACACGCGCGGGGTCCAGGCCGTCGGCATGGACGCCGTACGGACGGCGGCCGGCGTGTCGCTCAAGCGCATCTACTCGCTCTTCGCGTCCAAGGACGAGCTCATCGTCGCCGTGCTGCACCACCGCACCACGATCTGGGACGCCGGGCTCGCGACCACGTCCGAGCGGGCCACGTCGGCCCGCGAGCGCCTCCTCGCGATCTTCGACTTTCTCGACGCCTGGTTCCGGGAACCGGACTTCCGCGGGTGCGCGTTCATCAACACCCACGGGGAGCTCGGCGCGACGTCGTCGGCCGTGGCGGACGCCGTCCGCGAGCAGAAGCGCACCTTCCAGGAGTACGTCGCCCGCCTCGTGGCCGACGTCGGAGCGCCCCCCGCCCTGGCCCCCCAGCTCGCGATCCTCGCCGAGGGCGCGCAGACCACCGCCGCCATCTCGGGCAGCCCGGACGCCGCGCACCAGGCACGGGCTGCCGCGGAGACGCTGATCGACGTCGCGACGGGTCGGCGCTGAGCCTTGGTTGACCATGCACTTGCTGCCAATCCGGGCCTGATTCTGGCAGCAGATGCATGGTAAAGATCGACCCGAGCGGCAACAGGGTCGACGGTGCGACGATAGGTCCCATGACGACCGACGAGTCCGACGGCGGTGCACGCGAAGCGGCCCCGCTCAGTCTGCAGAGCGGCCCGCACGAGGGCGACTTCGCCTTCCGCTGGGCCTACGGCAACCCGGAGGCGCCGTTCACCATCGTGGAGTTCGGCGACTTCGAGTGCCCGTACTGCGGCGCGGCCAAGCCCGTGCTGGCCGAGCTCGTCAACGGGTCCGAGGGCCAGGTGCGCCTGGTGTGGCGCCACTTCCCCCTGTTCGAGCCGCACCCGTACGCGCTGACGGCGGCCCTCGCGGCCGAGGCGGCGGGGCACCAGGGAGCGTTCTGGCCCATGGCCGGTCTGTTGTTCAAGAACCAGGACAGCCTCGACGACGCGTCGATAGTCCGCTACGGCGAGCAGCTCGGCCTCGACACCGCCGCCCTGGTCGGCGACCCGGCCCAGCGGTTCGCCGACGCCGTCCGCACGGACTACCAGGACGGCATCGACGCCGGGGTGCACGGCACCCCCACGTTGTTCCTCAACGGCCAGCCGTACACGGACGGCGTCACGGTCACCGATCTGCGAGACACGATCGGGCTGTCGCGCAAGCGCGCCCGCTTCGGCCGGTAGCCGCCCCGCTCGCCGCTGGTCGCTCGCCGCTCGCCGCTCGCCGCCGGCCGCTCGCCGCTCGCCGCTCGCCGCTCGCCGCTGGTCGAGCCTGTCGAGACCCCTACCGCGCCAGCAGCGCACGCAGGTGCGTCACCACCTCCTGCGGTGACTGCTCAGCCATGAAGTGCCCCGCGTCCAGGGTGCGGTGCTCGAGGTCGGCCGCCCACGCCGACCACAGGCCCGCCGCGTCGTAGCCGAGCGCGGTGCCCCAGTCCTGCTGGAGCACCGTGACCGGCATGGTCAGCCGCCGCCCGGCTGCCCGGTCCGCCCGGTCGTGCTCGACGTCGATCCCCGCCGACGCGCGGTAGTCCGCCACGATCGAGGGCACCGCCTCCCGGGAGGCGCGCAGGTACTCCGCCCGGACCTCGGCCGGGATCGCGTCCGGGCCGGCGCCCCAGGCGTCGAGGAAGAACCCGAAGAACTCGTCGGCGGAGGCCTCGATCATCCGCTCGGGCAGGCCGGGTGGCTGCGCCATCAGATACAGGTGGAACGCGACGGCAGCGGAGGCACCGTGCAGCACGTCCCACATGTCGAGGGTGGGCAGCACGTCGAGCACGGCCAGATGGGTGACGCGGTCCGGGTGGTCGAGGCCCGCACGGATCGCGACGAGCGCGCCCCGGTCGTGGCCGGCGAGCGCGAACGTCTCGTGGCCCATGGCCCGCGCCAGGTCCACCACGTCCCTGGCCATGGTGCGCTTGGCGTAGGTGGCCCGGTCCTGCTCGGCGGGCTTGGCGCTCGCGCCGTAGCCGCGCAGGTCGGGAACGATCACCGTGTGGTCGGCGGCGAGGTCGACGGCGACGTGCCGCCACATCAGGTGTGTCTGCGGAAAGCCGTGCAGCAGCACGACCGGGCTGCCGGCACCGCCGACCGCTACGTTGAGGACGACGTCGCCCACGGCGACGCGCTGATAGTCGAACTGAGGAATTGTCGGTGTCATGCCCCGAATCTCCAGCACGTGAATGAGCAAGCGATGAGTGCGGCGTCCAGCGGCCGGCCGGGACCGGCCCTCGACGCCCCGCCGGCCGCGCCGACGCGGGTGTGCGTCGGGGTGCTCGGCCCCGTCACCGCCTGGGTCGACGGCGCCGAGGCGGCCCTGGGCGGCCCGCGGCAACGGGCGGTGCTCGCCCGGCTGGTCGCCGCCCGCGGACGCGTCGTGACCGCCGGCCGGCTGATCGAGGACCTGTGGGAGGACCCGCCGCGAGGCGCGCTCGTCACGCTGCGCACGTTCGTCGCGGCGCTGCGTCGTGGCCTCGAGCCCGGACGGACGGCGCGCACCCCGGCCCGGCTGATCGTGACCGACGGCCCCGGCTACGCGCTGCGCGGCGTCGAGGTGGACGCCTGGTCGTTCGAGGCCACCGTGTCCGGTGCGCGCGACCTGGCACCCGCAGCGGCACGTGCTGCTCTCGACCAGGCGCTCGACACCTGGCGCGGAACTCCGTACGCCGCACTCGGCCAGCCGTGGGCGGTAGCCGAGCGGGCCCGGCTCGCGGAGCTGCGGCTGGTCGCGACGGAGCGCAGCGCCGAGGTGCGGATCACGCTCGGTAGCGCGGCCGACGTCGTGCCGGACCTGGACGCGCACGTGGCCGAGCACCCGTGGCGGGAGGAGTCGTGGCGCCTGCTCGCGC
This sequence comes from Promicromonospora sp. NPDC023987, assembly GCF_040639055.1. Taxonomy (NCBI): domain Bacteria; kingdom Bacillati; phylum Actinomycetota; class Actinomycetes; order Micrococcales; family Promicromonosporaceae; genus Promicromonospora; species Promicromonospora sp. NPDC023987. The sequence continues at coordinate 7,035 of NZ_JBEZZF010000018.1, forward strand.
TCGCGCTGTACCGGTCGGGCCGGCAGGCGGAGGCGCTCGCCGTGCTCCGCCGGGCGCGCACGATGCTCGCCGGCGAGCTCGGCGTCGACCCGGGCCCACGGCTCGCGGAGCTCGAGGCCCAGGTGCTGCGGCACCACGTGGATGCGGGTGCGGCAGCCACGCCGGACGACGTCTGGCGCGACACCACCGTCGCGTACGAACGTGTCGTCGCGGCCGGTGCCCGCTCCCGGCTGGAGTCCACCGCGACCCTCCTGCGCGCCCTGGCGCTGACCGGTGGTGCAGGCCTGGCCGCGGCCCGGTCCCAGCGGGTGGCGGCGGTGCACGCGGCGGAACAGCTCGGCGACCCGGAGCTCACCGCCCGGGTGATCGGCGGGTTCGACGTGCCGGGGGCGTGGACCCGGTCCGACGACGCCAAGCTGGCCGCTGAGGCGGTCGCCGCAGCGGAGCGCACGCTGGACGCTCTCCCCGCCGGCGCGCCCGACGCCGTCCGCTCCCGGCTCCTGGCGACGGTCGCCGGCGAGTCACGTGGCCTTCCCGGGCCGCGGGGCCCGGAGGCCGCGCGCGAGGCCGAGGTGCTCGCTCGGCGGTCCGGCGATCCGGCGGTGCTGGCGTTCGCACTGGCCGGCCGGTACCTGACGGCCTTCGACCGGGCAGGGCTGGGCCGGGACCGGGACGCGATCGGTACCGAGCTGGTGGACCTGGCCGCCCGGCACGGGCTGTCCACCTTCGAGGTCCTGGGGCACCTGGTGCGGATGCAGGCGCTGTCGGCGCTCGGCCAGTGGGACGCGGCGCAGCAGCACGCGGACGACGCCGCCGCGCTCGGCCGACGGCACGAGCGGCCCCTGGTCGAGGTGTTCACGCGGTGGTTCGCGGCGTTGCGGACGGTGGCGTCGGGCGCCTCGGTGGACGACGCCGAACGCGCCTACCGCCGGGCCGCGGCGGACCTCGACCAGTCCGGCATGCCCGGGCTCGCGGACGGCCTGCTGCCCCTGGCGGTGCTCGCCCTGCGGGTATGGCGGGGGCTGCCCGCCGACGGCGGTGCGGCCGACGGTAGCGGCGGGCCGGAGGATGGCGACGGACCGGACGGCGGTGGCTGGGGACCCTACGCGCCGTGGGCGGTCCCGCACCTGCTCCTGGCCCGCGGGGCGGATGCCGAAGCCGCGGCCGCCGTCCGCCGCATCCCGGACCCGCCGCCTGGCCTGCTCACCGAGGTGCTCTGGATCCTGGCCGGGCGGGCGGCCGTCGCGGTCGGTGATCGCCGAGCCGCCGAGCGCGCTCTCGTGGGGCTCACCCCGGCGGCGGACGAGGTGGCCGCGGGCAGCGGCGTCCTGACTGCTGGTCCGGTCGGCGAACACCTGCGTGCCCTGAGGGAGTTCCTCGCCGGCTGACGGCGGCCCTGAGTGGGCCGAGCTCACTGACTTCGGTCCCTTGGGACGAGATCGGTCGGTTGACTGACCGATCTCATCCCAACCGACCGAACTCACTGGGCAACCCCGCAACCCACCCCTACACCGGCTGGCGCCAAGCTCCGTCCGGGAGCGGCGGCGGGCCCGTGGCCTCGTTCGGCGAGCACAGCGGGAGCCGGTCACCGAAGTACCGGAGGATCACGATGCCGATGACGCCGGACAGGACCGACCCCACGATGATGCCCACCTTGGCCTCGTTGATCAGGGCATCGTCGTCGAAGGCGAGCTCGCTGACGAACAACGCGATCGTGAAGCCGATCCCGCACAGGAACGCGCCGCCGGCGAGGTGCCCGTAACGCACGCGGCCAGGCAGGGTGCCCAGCCCGGTCACGAGCGCGATCATCGCCCCGGCGAAGACACCGATCCCCTTGCCGAGCACGAGACCGACCAGCACGCCGAGCGTGACCGGGCTGGTCATGGCGGCACTGATCGACTCGCCGGACAGCACCACGCCCGCGTTGGCCAGCCCGAACACCGGCACGACGAAGTACGAGCTCACCGGGTGCAGCGCGTCGAGGATGCGGTCGCTCGTGGGGACCGCCGAGCGCGCGGCGCTGACCGCGAGGCGCGAGCGCGCGGGATCCAGCTCCTCCATGAGCGCACGCCCGTAGAACCCGAGGTGCCGCCGCGCCTCGTCGTCGTGCCCGCGACGGGCGGTGGGGACCGCGAGGCCGACGACGACGCCCGCGAGCGTCGGGTGCAGCCCGGACTCGAGGACCGTCACCCAGAGGATCAGACCAACCAGCAGGTACGGGGGAATCTGCCAGACGCCGATCCAGCGCATCGCGAACAGCACGACCGCGAGCAGCGCCGCGAGCGCCAGCGCCCCGATGGAGAGCGCGTCGGAGTAGAAGATGCCGAGCAGGGCGATGGCCCCGATGTCGTCGAAGATCGCGAGCGTCAGCAGGAAGACCCTGAGCTGGTCGGGGCAGCGCGGCCCGGCCAGCGCGAGCACGCCGATGACGAAGGCCGTGTCCGTGGACATCGGCAGGCCCCAGCCGGACATGTCGGGGCCGGACGGGTTGATCAGCAGGTACAGCCCGATCGGGACGGCCAGCCCGCCGATCGCCCCGAAGAGCGGCACGGACGCGGCACGGAAGGTGCGCAGCTCTCCGACGGTGAGCTCGCGGTTGACCTCGACCCCGACCACGAAGAAGAACACGGCCATGAGGAAGTCGTTCACCCAGTGGTGCAGCGACAGGTGCAGCTCCCAGGTGCCGACCGTGAGGTTGACCGGCGTCTCCCACACGTCGTGGTAGGAGCCGCTCGCCACGTTCGCCCAGACCAGCGCGATGGCCGATGCCGCGAGCAGGAGGGTGGCTCCCCCGCCCTCGGTCGCGAAGTAGCTGCGCAGTCCGGGCGACAGGCGCGGGTAGGGGACGGCAACCCGTGGCCTGGGCCCCGGCCGGGTAGGTACTCCGGTGGGGATCCGATCTGTCACGGATCAAGAATGACAGAGACGGACGGCATCAGCCGATCGCTCTCGTCGCCGCGATCGTGCCGAGCAGGGCCAGTGACCCGGCAGCCGGCGAGCCCACCGGCGCGTGGTAGACGACGAGCTCCTGGCCCGGCGCTCCACGGACGCCGAACACGTGCACGGTCAGCTCCAGGTGGCCGACCTCCGGGTGGAGGAACCGCTTGCTGGTCAGGCGTTTGCCGCGGGCGTCGTGCTGCTCCCACATCCGCACGAAGTCCGGGCTCTTGACATGCAGCTCGTCGACGACCGCGCGGACGACCGGGTTGCCCGGGGTGAGCCCGTCGGCCAGGCGGAGCCCGGCGACCGTGTTCTCGGCGACGCCGTGCCAGTCGGGGTAGAAGGTCCGGGCGCCCGGGTCGAGAAAGACCGTGCGCGTCAGGTTCCGCGAGAACGGGAACCCCTCGAAGAGCGCCTCACCCAGCGGGTTGCTGGCGAGCACGTCGAACGCGCGGCCGAGGACGAGTGCCGGGCTGTCGCGCCAGGAGAGCATGAGCTCCAGCAGCGACGCGTCCACCTCCTCGACCGGTGCGGGCGGCTCCGGCCGGGGGCGCAGTCCGGCAAGGCGGTACAGGTGCTGCCGCCCGTCGTGGTCCAGCCGCAGCACCTCGCCGAGCGAGTCCAGGACCTGCGGTGACGGGCTCACCTCGCGGCCCTGCTCCAGCCGGACGTAGTAGTCGACGCTGACGCCGGTGAGCATGGCCACCTCCTCGCGCCGGAGGCCGACGACGCGGCGCCTCCCGTAGACGGGCAGGCCGAGCGCCTCCGGCGTCAGCTGGGCACGCCGGCCGCGCAGGTAGTCGCCGAGCGGTGATGCGGTCATGCCCTCGACGCTACTCGTCCTGCCGCGTGCATCCAGGGTGTGTCGCACCCAGGAGGAGGGCGCCCTTCCTGGGCTCGTCGCGGCGCCGCAGCCTGGATCCATGACCACAGAGACGAACACCCCGACCAACAGCGCCAAGATCGTCCTCGTCACCGGCGCGAGCAGCGGCATCGGCGCGGCCACGGCGCTCCGGCTCGCCTCGGAGGGCCACCAGGTGGTCCTCGGCGCCCGCCGGACGGACCGCCTGGACGCGCTCGTCACCCAGATCCGGGCGGACGGCGGCGGTGCGAGCGCCCAGCGCCTCGACGTGACGGACCGCGACGACGTGCGCGCCGTCGTGGACCGCGTCGTCGAGGAGCACGGGCGCATCGACGTCATCGTGAACAACGCGGGGGTCATGCCGCTGTCCCGCCTCGACGCGCTCCTCGTGGACGAGTGGGACCAGATGATCGACGTCAACGTCAGGGGGCTGCTCCACGGCATCGCCGCGGTGCTGCCGCACTTCCAGCGACAGGGCGGCGGGCACGTCGTCACGGTCGCCTCGGTCGGCGCGCACGAGGTGTACCCGACGTCGGCGGTCTACTCGGGCACGAAGTTCGCGGCCTGGGCGATCACGGAGGGCCTGCGCATGGAGTCGGACCCGAGCCTCCGGACCACCACGATCACACCCGGCACGGTCGAGAGCGAGCTGGCCGACCACATCTCGGACCCCGGCGCGCAGGGCTACATGCGCGACTTCCGCCGCAACCTCATCCCGGCCGACGCGATCGCCCGGGCGATCTCGTTCGCCCTCGGCCAGCCGGCCGACGTCGACGTGAACGAGATCATCGTGCGCCCGACGGCCCAGCGCTGACCTCGGTCGGTCCGCTTCGAGAATGCGATCCGACACGGTCCGGGACGCTGAACCGTGCCGGATCGCATTCTCGAAGCGGACCAGCTACGAGACCAGCCGCTCGCGGGCCGATGCCGCGGGTTCGACGCCGTCGTCGGGCCGGCTGATCTCGGCCCACACCGCGTCGAGCGAGAGCCCGAGAACCTCGGCGATCGCCGCGATGGTGGGGAACGCCGGTGTCGCCACGCGGCCGGACTCGATCTTCCGGAGCGTCTCCGGTGACACACGCGCGTCGAGCGCGATCTCGAGCATCGAGCGTTCGCCCCGCGCGCGGCGCAGCAGGGCGCCGAGGCGCTGTCCACGCTCGAGCTCGGCGGGAGTGAGAGGCAACCGGACCATGGACCAATACTAATCCCGGGATAATATGGCCGGGATAGTTATTGGTCACCTGGGAGAGGCACCGCATGATCGAGATCCTGAACCGCACCGAGCTGGCCCGAGCGAAGGACACGGGCGCTCTGGTCGCGCACATCCTGCAGACCCTGAAGGGCCGCAGCGCCGTCGGCACGAACCTCCTGGACATCGACCGGTGGGCCAGGGCCATGATCGTCGAGGCCGGCGCGCAGTCGTGCTACGTCGACTACGCGCCGTCCTTCGGCCGCGGGCCGTTCGGCCACTACATCTGCACGGCAGTCAACGACGCGGTGCTGCACGGGATGCCGCACGACTACGCGCTCGCCGACGGCGACCTGCTGACCCTCGACCTCGCCGTCTCCCAGGGCGGAGTCGCCGCGGACTCGGCCATCAGCTTCATCGTGGGCACCAGCAGGCCCGCGGAGAGCGTGGCCATGATCGACACGACCGAGCTCGCGCTCGCCGCAGGGATCGCCGCCGCCGGGCCGGGGGCGCGCATCGGCGACCTCTCCCACGCCATCGGCTCCGTCCTCAGCGCGGCGGGGTACCCGATCAACACCGAGTTCGGCGGGCACGGCATCGGATCGTCGATGCACCAGGACCCGCACATCGCGAACACCGGGCGGCCCGGCCGTGGCTACCGGCTGCGCCCAGGACTCCTGCTCGCGCTCGAGCCGTGGGTCATGGCGGACACCGACGAGCTCGTCACCGACGCCGACGGGTGGACGCTCCGCAGTGCGACAGGCAGCCGGACGGCGCACAGCGAGCACACGATCGCCATCACCGACGACGGAGCCGAGATCCTCACCCTGCCGCAGCAGGTATGAGGGCGGCGCTCAGGCGATGCTCTCCGCCGCGGCTCGTAGTGCCGCCAGCTCGTCCGGCGCCGACATCCGGGCCAGCGCCGCGATATCGCAGATGTGCTCGCGCCGGTCTGCCGCGAAGGCCTCGGCGATCTTCGCCGGGTCCTCCAGCAGGACCCGGTAGATCTCCAGACCGGCGGCGTAGAACAGGTCGACGAGCTTGACCTCGCCGGAGGCGTTCTTCATGACATTGCCGGGGTTGTGGTCGAGCCCGCCCCAGAACGGAACCGACGTCGCCGCTTCGGCGTCGAGCTGTTCGGCCCTCCGGCGGACCTCGCTGATCGGGTCGTCCGGCAGGGCGGCAGCCCACCGCTCGACGACGCCGTTCGCCTCGGCGGCGTCGACCGGCAGCAGGAACTCCATGGCCGTGAGGCGACCGCCGCCGGCCAAGGGGGTGTCGACGTCGATCCGCGGCAGGAGCGGATGTCCCGCGAGACTGCGGCACAGGTTCACGAAGATCTCGTAGGCAGGCTCGAACGGACTCACCCTGGCGACCTGAGTTCCCTCGGGCGAGCGCCAGACCGTCGCCCAGTCCCCGACGCCGCACACGTTCCAGCCGTCGGCGAGCAGGCGCCCGGCCGCTTCGCGGTGCGACAGGTGGTGAAAGGTCTCGAACGGACTCACGCTTCCGGAGCCTATGCGCGCTCCCGGACCCGCGGAAGCGAATAGCTCAGCCGGGTGACTGTCACCGCCGCCGGGGCAGGGGCCTCGGCTCCCCCGGGTCGCCACCCGCACCGGCACCGACTCCAGCCGGGGCCATGGCCGCGGCGAGCTCGGCCTCGTCCGCCGTCGCGCGGCAGTAGACGCGCTTGCCGGTGCCCTTGCACAGCTCGTTGAGCCCGCCCGCGAAGGCGCGCAGGTCCTCCGGGTCAGCGCGGCGGAACCGGCGGGACAGCGACCAGTGCCTGACCACGTCGTCCAGCGTCGTCGGGCGCACCATCCCGAACAGCGACACCAGGTGGTTGGACAGGCGGATCACGAGCCGGGCGCCGTCGGCGCTCTCGGCCACGAGCTGCGCGCTACGCAGGCCGTCGTCCCCGACCGGCCCACCGAGCAGCCGTTCCAGCTGGCCCAGCACGGAGGCGGGGTCGACGACGTGCGACCCCACGCTGCCGTCGATCTCACCACCGTCGATGGTCTGGGCGGCGGTCTCGTCGTCCGGGACTGCGAAGTACTCGAACCTCATGCGGGCATCTTTCCGCATGCCAGAGGTGCTCGCTGCCACCGAAAGGTCCCGGGACCTCGTCCCGGCCCGATCCCGGCAGCACGGAATCGACCCCAACGGCGTGCACGCCTTGATCGGCGTGTCCCGTGCCGTCCGTAGGGGTCGTCGGGCCCTCCGCGACCGTTGCGACATTGTGTCCGAACGCTGTCCGGGGCCACGGGTCAGGGCCTGCGCACGCGCAGGGCCTGCATGCCGCCGTCGACCGCGAGGCTGGTGCCCGTCGTGGAGCCCGCGAGCGGGCTCGCGAGGTACGCGACCGCCTCGGCGACCTCCTCGGCGGAGACGAGCCTGCCGTGCGGTTGCCGTGCCTCGAGCGCTGCCCGCTCGGCCGCCGGATCGCCGGCCCGAGCCAGGAGCCGCCCGATCCACGGCGTGTCGACGGTGCCAGGGCTCACGGCGTTGACCCGGATGCCCTCGGACACGTGGTCGGCGGCCATCGCCTGGCTCAGCGCCAGGACCGCGCCCTTGCTCGCGCTGTACAGCGCCCGCTGGGGCAGGCCCGCGGTCGCGGCGATCGAGCAGGTGTTGACGATCGAGGCGGCAGGCGAGCGCCGCAGCAGCGGCAGCGCGGCCCGGCTCGTGCGGGCGACACCCACCACGTTCAGGTCGAGGACCCGCAGCCACTCCTCGTCGGGGTTGTCGGCCACCGTGCCCTGCGCGCCGATGCCCGCGTTGTTGACGAGCACGTCGAGCCGTCCGAACCTGGCCTCGACGGCGGCGACGGCGGCGCTGACCGACGCGGTGTCGGTCACGTCGACGCCGAGCGCGAGATCGGCGTCGGCGGCCTCCGGGTCGACGTCGAAGACCGCCACCCGCGCGCCCGCCGAGCGCAGTCGGCGGACCACCGCCGCGCCGATCCCGGAGGCCCCGCCCGTGACTACCGCGACGAGTCCCGCGAAGGCGGTCATGCGGGTGACTCCACAGCCGGCTCGGCCGACCAGGCCACGTACTCCTGGCGCTGCCGGCCCAGCCCGTCGATCTCGGTCTCCACCACGTCGCCCGGCCGCAGGTAGGAGAAGCGGCCCGACAGTGCCACGCCCTCCGGCGTGCCGGTGAGCAGCACGTCTCCCGGCTCCAGGGCCAGGTACTGGCTCAGCGTGTGCACCAGCACGTCGACGCCGAAGATCAGGTCTGCCGTCGTGGAGTCCTGGCGCGGCTCGCCGTTCACCCACGACCGCAGGCGGAGGCCCGCGGGGTCGGCGCCGTCGGCCTCGTCCGGCGTGACGAGCCACGGGCCCAGCGGGGTGAACCCGGGCGCGCACTTGCCCTTGGACCACTGGCCGCCGGACTCCTCGAGCTGCCACGCGCGCTCGGACAGGTCGTTGGCCACGGCGTACCCGGCGATCACCGCGCGGGCCTCCTCGGGCGAGCCGAGGTACGAGGCCCGGCGGCCGATCACCACCGCGAGCTCCACCTCCCAGTCCGTCCTGCGGCTCCCCCGCGGGATCGTGACGGTGTCGTCCGGGCCCGCGACGGTGTTCGGCGTCTTGAGGAAGACGACCGGCGCCTCCGGCGGGGCGGAGCCGGACTCCGCGGCGTGCGCCGCGTAGTTCATGCCGACGCACACGATCGCGGACGGCCGGGCCACCGGGGCGGCGAACCGTACGCCGTCCGTCTCGACGGGGGTGAGCGTCCCTGCCGCGAGCGCCGCCCGGGTTCGCGCGACGCCGTCGGACGCCAGGAACGCGCCGTCGACGTCGGCGGTGAGGGGGCTCAGGTCGCGCCACCGGGTGCCGTCGTGCACCACGGGGCGTTCGTGGCCGGGGGCGCCGATCCGGGCGAGCTTCATCAGTGCTCCTCAGGGAGGTCAGGGCGGACGGCTTCGGTGATCAGCCGGCGGCGTTCCACGTAGGCGGGCAGGATCGTCACGTCGTCGTCGGCGAACCAGTCGAAGGGCGCCGTCGAGGCGACGAGCGCGAAGTTCGCCCACGGCTCGAACGAGCCGGACCGCACCACGACCTTGGCACGCGGTGCCCACTCCGTGATGAGCGCCTCGTGCGAGGTCCCGTGGAAGGTGACGCCGGACCCGGTGAAGATCTCCTGGGTCTCGCCGTAGAGGCGCGGGTGGTGCGTCTTGAGCTCGCCTGCAAGGTGCACCTCCTCCACGAAGATCTCGTCGAGGAGCGTCCGGAGCACGGTCCGGACGTCGATGTGCCCTGGTGTGAGCCCGAGGTCCACGCGGTTGGCCCCGGCGGGGATCGGGAACCCCGCGTCGGTGACCAGCACGACGTCGGTGTGTCCGAGCGTCGCCAGGTCGCGGGCCAGCCCCGGGTGCAGGATCCGTCCGGCTCTCATCGTCGTGCCTCCATGGTGGTCGTGGTCGTGGCGCTCGTGGTCGTGGCGCTCGTGGTCGTGGCGCTCGTGGTCGTGGTCGGGTCCGCGGCGAGGTAGGCCTCGACGGTCGCCCGGTCCTGGTAGGACGGGACGGTCTCCCAGTGCTCGCAGCACAGCGCCGCTACCGTGCCGGCGAACCGCGCGGCGGCGGGCAGGGCCATGCCCTCGCCGAGGGCCACGGCGAGCGCGGCGTTGAAGCTGTCACCCGCACCGTTCGAGTCGACGACGGCGACGCGGACCGGGTCGATCCGCGTGGCCCCCTCGTCGGTGATCACGAGGGCGCCGGCCTCGCCGAGCGTGATGATCACGGCGCGCGGGCCGAGCGCGAGCAGCCGGCGGCCCAGGTCCTGGACGGGGACCATGTCGTCGGGTCCGAGGCCGAGCGCGATCTTCGCCTCGTGCTCGTTCGGAGTCAGCACGTCGACGCTGCTCAGGTCGGTGTGCCGGAGGTCGACGGCCGGTGCGGGGTTCAGGATGGTGGTGACCCCTGTCGCGTGCGCCAGCGCGAGGGCGTGCACGGCGGTCTCGAGCGGGATCTCCAGCTGGGCGAGCGCGACGTCGGCGGTACGCACCAGCGGAGCCGCCGCGTCGACGTCGGCCGTGGCGAAGCCGGCGTTCGCCCCCGGGTCGACGACGATGACGTTGCGCCCCGCCGTGTCCTTGACGATGAACCCGACGCCCGTCGACGTGCCCGGCGCGACGCGCAGGCCGCTCAGGTCGACGCCCTCGTGCGTCAGGAGCTCGCGGAGCTCGGCGCCGTAGCCGTCGTCGCCCACGACGCCGAGGTAGGACACCGCTGCACCGAGCCGGGCCGCCTGGACGGCCATGTCGGAGCCCTTGCCGCCGAACGTGCCGCGGAAGTCCCTGCCGATCAGGGTCTCGCCGGGTGCGGGGATCCGGTCCGCCGTCATCACGAGGGCCTTCGCGTAGCTGCCGACCACGGCGACGGCTGGGCGGTCAGTAGGCATCGGGATCCCCCACGAGGCCGTCGACGATGGCGGGGCCGGAGCTCGTGCCGACCAGCTCGGCGCCCGCCGCGAAGAGCGACGCCATCCTCTCCAGGCTGTTGACCTTGCCGGACACCTTCACGCGGCAGGGTGCCTCGATGTTCTGGGCGAGCAGGCGCACGTCGTGCTCGGTCGCGGCGAGGCCGCCCTTGCCCCAGCCGGAGGACTGCTTGACCCAGTCGACGCCGGCCTCGTACGCGATTCGGGTGGCCCGCACCTTGAGCTCGTCGGTCTCCAGGAACCCGAACTCCAGCATCGCCTTGACCCGTACTCCGTCGGCGTGGGCCACCTGGACGATCTCGCGCACGTCCTGCGCGTACAGCTCCTCGTCACCGCCCAGCAGGAGCCCGGGGTGGGGCGGGAAGTCGAACTCGTCCACGCCCTCGGCGACGAGCGCCCGGAGCGCTGCGAGCCGCATCGACAGGGTGTCGTTGGCCATCGGGAAGTTGAGGGTCGACGCGACCCGCACCTCCGTGCCGGCCAGCACCTCCTTGGCGAGCGACACCCAGTAGGGCGCGATCATCGCGGCGTCGAACCCGTACTCGACGCAGGTCTCGAGGTGCCGCACGACGCCTGCCCGCGTCAGGTCCGGGTTGACGTTCGTGTACTGGATCGCCTTGGCGACCTGCTTGGGGTCGGTGAAGTCGACGGTCATCGGGGTCTCCTTGGTACGAGGGCTAGGGAGCGGGACGGGATCAGCCCTTCACGGCGCCCGCCGAGAGGCCGCCCATGATGTGCCGCTGCATGACCACGAAGATCAGCAGGATCGGCACGACGGCGAGCAGCAGGGTGGGGAAGACGATCTCGTAGTTGGTCGTGTACGTGGACACGGCGGCGTACACCCCGGTGGTGATCGTCTTGAACTCCGAGCCCGGCCCGAGGATGAGCTGCGGGCTGACGAAGTCGTTCCAGGCGCTCAGGGCGTTGAGGATGAACGCGGTGGCCACGATCGGCCGCATGAGCGGGAAGACGATGGTCCACAGGATGCGCTGGCGGCCCGCGCCGTCGATCGACGCCGCCTCGTCCAGGGACCGGGGCAGCATCCTGATGTAGCCGCTGAAGATGAACAGCGTGAACGGGATCATCGTTGAGGCCATGAAGAGCACCAGGCCGGGCAGCGTGCCCATGAGGCCCGTCGCCTTCAGCACGAAGATCGCCGGAACCAGGATGATCTGCGCCGGGACGAACATCCCCGCGACGAAGAAGAAGAGCAGGAACCGGAACATGGGACCCGGCGTCCGGGCGATGGCGTACGCGGCTGGGACCGACGTGCCGATCGCCACGACGTTGCACGCGAGGACCAGGAACAGGGTGACGGCGTAGCCCTCGACCACCGGGAAGCTGGTGTTCTGCCACGCGGCCGCGAGGTGCTCGGTGGTCGCGGTAGCCAGGTCCAGGCCGAGCGGCGACAGCAGGATCTCCTGCTGCGGCTTGAACGCGTTGACCACCATGATGTACATCGGCACGAGCATGGCGATCGACAGCACCGCCACGACTGCGACCCGCACCGCGGAACGGACAGATGTCCTGGTCATCCGACGGCCTCCGCTCCTTCTTCGGCACGCCGGCGCAGCGCGATGATGGTGAACGACAGGATCCCGGCGACCAGGACCAGCAGGACCGCCTGCGCGCAGGCGAGCCCCACCTTGTTGTTCGCGAACGAGACCGCGAGGATCTCGTACGCCCAGGTCTGTGTGGCGTCGCCCGGCCCGCCGTTGGTGAGGCCCAGCACGACGTCGTAGACCTTGAGGAGCGAGAGCACCGACGTCACGATCGTCACCGTCACGGTCGGCGCGAGCGCCGGCCACGTGACGTGCCGGAACACCTGGACGCTCCCGGCGCCGTCGAGCCGCGCAGCCTCCTGGAGCTCCGGCGACACCGCCTGCAGGCCCGCCAGGTAGAGGACCAGCTGGACGCCGAACTGCGCCCAGACGATCACCACGATCAGCGTGGCGAGCGCCCAGTCCGGGTCCGCCAGGAACGGCAGCGACGACGTTCCCCTGCTCTCGAGCAGGTTGTTCACCGCCCCCTGTGGTCCGAGGATCGCCTGCCAGAGGAACCCGACGATCAGCGCGGAGAGCACGTGCGGGTAGAACATCACGACGCGCGCGAACGTGTTGAACGGAGTGGTCCGCCGCAGGAGCAGCGCGAGCGCGAGCGCCGCGCCGTTCACCAGGAACGCACCCACCACGGCGATCAGGGTGGTGACCACGACCGCCGGACGCAGGTCGCCGATGGGGTCCTGGATGACGCGCGCGTAGTTCTCGAACCCGACCCAGGTGGGTGGCTGGCTGGGTATCCCGTTGTACCGCGTGAACGAGTAGTAGACGGCGAACCCGACCGGCACCACGGTCAGCCCGGCGTAGACCGCGGCCGCGGGGATCGTCATCAGCCCGTTCGCGAGGCTGCTGACGAACCCGCGCCGGGAGGTAGTGGTGCGAGCCATGTCAGCCGCGCTTCTCCGTCTCGTACCAGGCCGTGAGGTCGGCGGCTACGTCGGCCGGCGAACGGCCCTGCCACAGACCCTGGGCGAGCTCGGTGAACTTCGGGTTGAACCCGGCTACCGGCAGGGCGTAGTCCCCGACGGTCTGGTTGCCCGGCACCACGTACGACGGCGCGCTGTCGCTCAGCTCCTGCACCAGCCCCGCGTACTCGTTGTCGCTGGGCTCCAGGCCCTCGCGGCTGAAGCTGTCCATCTCGGCCTGCTTGGCGATCGCCGCGTCGTCGGTCACGAGGTACTCCACGAGAGCGGTGGCGCCGTCCGGGTTCGCCGTGCCCTTCCAGACCATGTAGGGGAAGGCGATAGTGGCGCCCATCGGTCCTGGCGCGTCGGCGGCGTCGTCCACCGGCGGTGCGAAGACGCCCACCTCGAAGTCGGGCGGCGACGCGGCGAGGGTCGTGCTGAACCACGAGCCCATCGGGTAGATGCCGACCTCGCCGGCGATGAAGTTGGCTTCCTGCGTCCCGGTGTCGGTCGCGACGTCGTCGGCGGTGGTGTACCCCGCCTCGACCCAGTCGGCGACGTGCTCGAACACGGGCTGGAACTGGTCGCCGAGCGTCGAGGACCCGTCCGCGACGCTCTGCTGCCAGCCCGGGGTCGTGAGGTTCTGCTGCGGGTGCCAGATCTGCTGGATCTGCACACCGGTCGCCCAGTCCGAGGCGAACGCGACAGGGGTGGCCACCCCGGCGGAGTCGAGCGCGGCGAGCGCGGCGTCGAACTCGTCCCAGGTGGCCGGGGGCTCGGTGATCCCCGCCTCCTCGAAGAGGTCGGCGTTGTAGTACATGAGCGACTGCTCCTGCATCCCGACGCCGACGACGTTGATCGTGCCGTCCGTCGAGTACAGGTCGGCCATGGGTGTACCCGAGGCCCACTCGTGCTCTGTGAGGTCGAGCAGCTCCGGGGCCGTGTCCGGGCCCGGCACTATCGACTCGATCACGTCGGGCGCCGTGCCCGCCGCGAGGAGCGCGGGGAACGACTCCGAGACCGACTGGCCGCTGGGCCCCTCGATCTTGACGTCGATGCCGCTCTCCTCCTCGAAGGGCAGCACCAGCTCTTCCCACTTGGCCTGCGTGAGGTTGTCCGTGATGTTCACGAGCATGCGCACGGAGCCGTCATCGGTCTCCGCACTGGCGTCGCCCGAGCTGCAGGCCGCGAGCGCGAGGACGGGGACGAAGCCGAGGGCCACGGCTCCGCGCGCCCGACGTCGGAACGAAGTTGACATCTTTGTCTCCCTGCCTTGGGTCAGAGTCGCGTCCGTTGTGAACCGCGACTACTTGTAATACATACTACATGTGCAAAGTGCGCCGCAAGAGTCGCGGTTGATCACGCGTCCCGGACGTGGCCCCGGTACGGGACCGCGCCGAGCACCGAGACGTCGGCCTCCCGGTCGGCGTCGTCGACGCGGTAGATCCCGCCGTCCGCCACGAAGAACTGCGGTGCCCCGGGCAGCTCGAGCTCCGCGGGCAGCGGCTCCTTGTCGGTCCAGGCGAAGTACGACCGCCCGAAGGTGTCGCGGTCCTTGCGGCCGTAGATGCTGAGGTCACCGGCCGTCACGGGACTGAGGATCGCCCAGTGGACGCCGTCCTCCACCCAGCAGGCCCGGTCGGACAGCAGGACCGACTGCCGGTCGTGCTCGGCGAACACCGTGTCCCAGAAGGACGCCGTCGTCTCCGTGTGCCGCACGAGGAACAGCAGGTCGTGCGCGTGCCAGGCGGTACTCGGGGCGACGTCGGCCTCGTTGTGCCAGCCGGTGGCCGAGGCGAAGTACCCGGCGGGGGTCTGGTAGGCGGCGTACGTCGCCAGGCACCGGTCCACGAAGCCGGTGAGCTCCGGGTCGTCGACCTCCGTCAGCACCTCGTCGATCCCGTAGAGGCTCAGCCCCATCCCGGCGACGAGCATGGGGGTGGTGGTCCGCAGGACGGTGTCCTGCCGCACGTACCAGTAGCGGTGATAGCGGGTGCAGCCGAGCTCGTCCACCCAGGCGGACCGAGCCACGTGCCGGCTCAGGCGGACCGCCTCGGCAAGCAGGTCGGGCCGCCCGAACCGTCGGGCGCCGAGCACGAGCGGCACGATCATCAGGCCGTAGTACTCCGCCGGCTCCAGGATGCCGCCGCCCGCGCGGTCGGTCGGCTGCCGGTAGGCGCCGGCGCTCTCCTCGTCCGGCACTCCGGGGACGCTGCTGAGCCGCACGAGGCCGTCGAGGTCGTCCGCCAGCTCGTCGTCGTACACGTCGTCGCCGGACAGCTCCGCGTAGCGCAGCTTCGCCCAGACCCGCGCGTACTCCTGGTTCACCGTGCCCCCGGCGGTGGGTCTGCCCCCGCCGTACACCCGGCACGCGTCGAGGTCGGCACGCACGGCGCGCAGCACCTCCGCCCGCTCCGCGGGCTCCAGCAGGTGCCCGGCATGCCGCAGCCCCTCCAGCAGGCCCACGCAGCCCACCATGTTGTGGATCAGGCCCGACGTCGCTGACTCCCCGACCTGGAAGCCGATGTGCCGGAACTGGCCGTCCGCCTGGACGGTCCGGGCCTGGAAGAGCATCATCCGGCGCCACAAGGCCAGCCCGCGCTCGTCGGGCCGCCGGGCCAGCGCCTCGGCGAACGCCGCCGTCGCCGGGGCGGAGAAGGCCTGGTGCCCGCTGGTGAAGTCGAGGAAGGTCGCGGGGTTGGTGCCCCACACGCTGTGGTTGTGGAAGCCCCTGATCTGCCCTTCCTCCCCCACCCAGGTGCGCATCCAGCGGGCGAGCGCCGGTACGTCCACGTCCGCGCGTTCAGTCATGGGTTGCTCCGTTCTGCGTGCTGTCCTGTTCGCCGCCCGGTGCACCGTCGAGACCCGGCACGAGGCCGAGGCGGTCGAGCTCCTCCCAGAGCTCGTCGGGCACCTCGCGTGCCATCCGCGCGGCGTTGGTCGTGACGTGTGCGGCCGTGCGCATCCCGAGCACCACGGAGGCCACGGCGGCGTGCCGGAGCGTGTACTGCGCCGCGAGCTCCGGGACGGTGCACCCGAACCGTTCGGCGACGTCGGCGATCCGGTGCACATGGGCGATGAGATCAGCGGGCGCCTGCTCGTAGTCGTACCGGACGTCCGGCAGGGGGCGCGGGCCGGCCAGGAGACCCGAGTTGTAGACCGCGGCCGCCACCACCGACACGCCACGGTCCAGCGCCGCGGGCAGCAGGCCGGTCAGCGCCGTCCCGTCCACGAGCGTGAAGCGGCCCGCGCACATCACGACGTCGACATCGCTCTCGCGGACCAACCGCGCGAGCATCGCCGCCTGGTTCATCCCCGCCCCGACCGCGGAGACGACACCCTGGTCACGCAGCTCCACCAGGGCATCGATCCCGCTGGTGGAGGCCTGTTCCCAGTGCGCGTCCGGGTCGTGCAGGTAGACGACGTCGACCCGGTCCGTGCCCAGCCGGTCGAGGCTGGCCTCGAGCGACCGCAGCACCCCGTCGCGCGTGAAGTCCCACTCCCGCCGGAACCGCGCCGGCACGTCGAACCCGTCGTCGTCACGCAGGTGCGCCCGGTCCGGCGTCGGTACCAGGACGCGCCCCACCTTGGTCGAGAGCACGTACTCGTCGCGCGGCCGGCCGGCGAGCGCCGCACCCAGCCGGCGTTCGGAGAGCCCGAGGCCGTAGTGCGGCGCCGTGTCGAAGTACCGGATCCCAGCGTCCCAGGCGGCGTCGACGGCATCGTGCGCGTCCTGGTCCGTGGTGCGGCGGTAGAGGTTGCCAAGCTGGGCGGCGCCGAAGCCCAGCTCCGTCAGCCGGACGCCGGTCCGCAGGCGGCGCTCACGCATGCCCGTGCCCTTCCGTCGCCGGTGCGTCCGCCGCGGGCGCCGCACCGTCCGCCAGATCCTCCGGGTGGGCGAACGGCAGGCCCCCCACGAAGCGTTCGGCCTCCGCTGCCACATGGTCGCCCAGCCGGCGCAGCTCGCCGCCCATCGACCCGGCGATGTGCGGCGTCAGCACTACGTTGGGCAGGTCCCAGAGGTCGCTGTCCAGAGCAGGGGGTTCTGGTGCGGTGACGTCGAGGACGGCGTCGATCCGGCCGGTGCGCAGCTCGGCGAGGAGTGCCGGCTCGTCGACCACCGCGCCACGCGCCGTGTTGATCAGCGTCGCACCGTCGGGCAGCAGCGCGAGAATCCGCGCGTCGATCTGGCCGACCGTCTCCGGCAGCAGCGGCTGGTGCAGGGACAGCACGTCGCTCTGCGCGGCGACGTCCTCCAGCGTGCCGCAGCGAGCGCCGAGCGCGGCGGCGCTCCGCGGCGTCAGCTCAGGGCTGTGGACCACGACGTCGAGGTCGAACGGGCGCAGCAGCTCGATCACCCGGCGCCCCACCTGCGACGCCCCGACGATCCCGACGGTGCGGCGGTAGTTGCCCAGGTCGGCGGGCTCGTGCTCGCGCTCGGGCAGCCGCCGGTGCGCGCGGAGCTCGCGCTCTGCGGCCCGGGCCCGCTTGTTGGCCAGGAGGATCGTCGCGAGGGTGTACTCGGCGACGGGAACGGCGTTGGCGGTGCGCGCGTTCGATGCGACCACGCCGCGCGCGGCGTGCGCTCCCGCATCAGCGAGGCACGTGCGCGCGACGCCGCCCGCATACAGGACGGCCCGCAGGCGCGGTGCGAGCTCCACCGGGATCTCGGGCGCACCCCAGCCCGCGATCAGCACCTCGGCGGAGGCGAGCAGGCGGCGCGCCGGACCGGACGCGACCTCGGTGAGCACCTGGTCGAGGTCGACGTCGAGCGCCGCCGTCAGGCGCCCGGCCGCCTCGGGGCCGAAGATCCGGCCCGCGAGGGACGGTGGTCCGAACGCCAGGACTGCGCGGGGATGCTGGGTCGTCATGCTGGACATCCTCCTGTGCTGCGCCGGTGCGCTCGTCGATCCCACCGTCACGGGCGCCGCGGCGCGAGTCGCAGCCCTGCGTCGGCCGGGCGCACGTGGGGGCCCGCGACGGTCGCCCACGCCCCCGCCTCGCGCAGTGCGCCGATGACGCCCTCGTCGACCTCGATCCCCAGGCCGGGCGCGTCCCCGAGCACGATCCCGCCGTCGGCCAGCTCCTGGTCGGCCCGCAGGCCGACGGGGAGCTCCAGGTCCTGGACCTCGGTGACGAGGTGGTTCGGGACCGCGGCCGAGGCGTGCGCGAGGGGGTTGACGTCGTAGGCCACCGGGCTGACGGGCAGGTCGTGGCCGAGGGCGAGGACCGACACCCGCAGGAAGTGCGTGATGCCCCACACGCTCCCTGCCTGCACGACCCCGACGGCGTCGGCGTCGAGCAGCTGCCGGTACTGCTCGAGCCCGGTGAGGTTCTCCCCCGTGGCCACGGCCCCGTGGATGCCCGTGACGACGGCGCGGTGCCCCGCCACGTCCCAGCGGCGCACGGGCTCCTCGATCCAGGTGAGGTCGACCTGCTCCTCCACCCGGCGCGCGAGCCGGACCGCCTGGTGGCGACCCCATGCCTCGTTCACGTCGTACATGATGGCGGGCTGGTCGCTGTTGACGCGCAGCACGTCCCGTACGGCGGCCAGCCGTTTGACGTCCCGGTCGACGTCGAGACCGCCCTTCACCTTCGCGCCCGTGTACCCGCGTTCGGCCCACGGCTCGTAGAGGGCGGCCAGCTCGTCGTCGGCGAGGCCGTACTCCAGCCCCGAGGCGTAGGCGGGCACGAACCGGTCGGTCGCGCCGAGCGTGCGCCACAGCGGTTCCTCCGCGAGCTTTGCCTTGAGGTCCCACAGCGCCATGTCCAGGGCGCCGATGGTGCCGAAGGTCGCACCGTTGTGCCCGGACTTGAAGACGAACGCGAGCATCCGGTCGTAGAGCGCGGTCACGGCCCGCGGGTCCTGGCCGTCGAGCGCGGGAAAGACCCGCTCGACGTCGGTGTGGGCGCCCAGGCCCACGCCGGTCAGTCCGGTGTCCGTCTCGACCAGCACGATCGGGACCTCCGTGACGCCACCGGCAACGATGCCGTTGACGTCGCCCACTGGCCGGCCCCAGCGGTGAACCGTGGTCAGGCTCCGGTAGCCGGTGATTCGCATCGTGCTCCGCATCGTCGAGACAGCACGCTCGCGGGTTCCGCCAGCATGTCATTCATAACTTATGATACGAGTGACGATAGCGCAACACTCGGTTACCCTCGGTCTGTCCGGCGGCACCCCGCCGGGCTCGCCCACGATGGAGTCACCCACGACATGAACGCGACACCTGCGGCCGGTGGCACCGTGCCCCGACCACAGCGGCACCGGCCCCCGCTCGCCGCGGCTGTCATCAAGAGCCTGGTCACGGCGATCGTCGTCGGCGACTACGCCCCTGGCTCCGCCCTGCCGCCGGCCGGCGTCCTCTGCGAGCAGTACGAGGTCAGCCGAACGGTCATCCGCGAGGCCACCACGACGCTGGCCGAGAAGGGCCTCGTCGCCACCCGGCAGGGCTGGGGCACCGTGGTGCTCGACCAGGAGCAGTGGAGCCTCCTCGACCCCCTGGTCCTGGACGCTCTGTTCCAGCGCGACGACCGCCTCGTCTACCTCGACAACCTCGTCGAGGTCCGGGCCACCCTGGAGTGCGCCATGGCGGCACGCGCAGCGAGCCGGCTCGACGCAGCGGACCGGACCGCGCTGTCGGCCAAGCTCGACGAGCTCGGCGGGCTGATGGACGACCCGACCGCCTACGCGGCCACCGACGTCGAGCTCCACGAGCTGATCCACCGTGCCTCACAGGACGCGTTCGGCCGCGCGATCGTGTCGAACATCCAGGGCAAGGCGCTGCACACCCCGCAGTACAGCGGGCAGCCGACGCGCGAGGACATCGAGCACACGCACGCCGGCCACCAGCGCATCGTCGCCGCCCTGCTCGCCGCGGACGCCGAAGCGGCGGCGACCGCGATGCGCACCCACATCACGAGCTCCTGGTCACGCCGCCGCCCGCAGGAGACCTGACACCTCGTTGAGTGCTGGGTATCTGTCGGGTCCCGTGCGGTTGACCGACAGATACCCCGCACTCAACGGGCCGGCTTGCGGGAGGTTCTGAAGAGAGCCACGCCCATGGCCACCAAGGCTGCCGCGGCCAGCCCGACGGCCCCGACGGCCGCGCCCGTCGCGGCCAGGTCGGCGGGCCCGTCCGCGGCACCGGCGCCGCCCGGCCCAGCACCCGGGGGCGGGCCGGCCGACGGCTCCGGGGTCAGGCTCGGGTCGGGGCTCGACGTCGGGGTCGGAGCGGGAGTGGGAGCTGGGCTCGGTTCGGGCACGTCGGCGACGCCGAAGCTCTCCTCCAGCCAGTGCTCCCCGGCGACCGTCACGGCGACCTGGCGTTCGACGACCTCCGCTGCGTACCCGGCGGGCACGGTCAGCGTGATCAGGTAGTCGCCCGGCGCCAGACCATCGACGAAGTAGCCGCCCAGGGCGTCCGTCGCCACGGTGACCCGCCCGCCGAGGCCGGTGACCGTCACCGTCGTACCCGGCAGCGGCTCCCCCGCCCCGTCGGTCACCGTGCCGCCGATGGCACCGGGACGGGAGAGGGCGAAGTCCACCCCGGTCAGGTCCTCCACGGCGACGGCGACGTCGCGCTCGGCCGGCCCGTCGGCCCGGTACTCGTCGGGCGGGCTCACGCGCACGGTGTACGCACCCGGGAGCACACCGTCGAAGGCATAGGTGCCGTCGGCCGCCGTCGTCGTGCGGACGGTTCCGTCCGGGCCCGCCAGGATCACGAGAGCCCCCACGACGGGCTCACCGCCCGCGGTCACCCTCCCCGAGAGCGCGGGCGGCGCCCGGACGACGAAGTCGTTGCCGGCGCTGCGCTCCTCCTGACCGACCGCCACGGTGATGTCGCCCGGCGCCGTCGTCGTGACCTGCCCCTCCGGCAGGTCGCTCAGCGCGAACGCGTGGTCCAGCGGCCGGTCGCCGGCGGCGTCCCACCCGACGCCGTCGATCAGGTACTCCCCCTGCGTGCTCGTCACGGCGGTGAGCGGCGCACCCGCGCCGTCCGGCGTGAGCGTGACGGTCGCCCCGGCGACGGGGACGTCGTCGTCGGTCAGTACCGTGCCGCTGACGGCGACCGGACGGACGGCACGGGCCGCGAGGTCGACGTCGGCGGCGTCCGCCGCGCTGAGGTCCACCTCGGCGACCGCTCGCTCGCCGAAGGGGACCAGCCCGAACGGGTACGCGTCGTCCGCCTCGGGCAGGGTCGTCAGCTCCACGCGGTAACCGGGCGCCGCGGTGTAGCCGGCAAAGAGGTACTGACCGCTCTCGTCCGACGTCGTCGTGTCGAGCTCCGTACCGTCCGGCCCGAGGAGCGTGAGGACTGCGCCCGACAGCACGCCCTGCGCGGCGCCGGTCGGGTCGGCCAGGTGAACGGTCCCGGCGATGTCCCGCGCCAGCGACGCGAACCACGTCTGATAGACCGGGAAGCCGCTGCGCTGGTGGAACTCGACGGTCAGGCTCGTGATCGGCACGGTGGGTTCGAACCAGCCGGCCGCACCCGACGTGTCGGCGGCGCTCGCGTTGCCGATCAGCACACCGGTGGCCGGGTCCCAGTCCGGTGCGTCTTCCGGTACGCCGCTGCAGGACGGTGATCCCTGACCCGCGCAGTAGTTGAAGCCGCCCTGCCACCCGAGCTGCGCGCCGGTGAGCAGCAGGCCGTCCGCTCCGCGCGCCGTCACCACCGCGCGGTCCGCGTCGATGTCGCCCAGCACGAACGCCCAGCCGCCCGCCGGCGTCGGACGCTCGAACGAGTAGGTGGTGGTCGACGGCGACCCCGGCCGGTCCGCCTGCGGGCGCAGGTTGAGGTACTGCTGCCCCCGGCTCGATCCGTAGACCTCACCGGGCGGTGCTGCCGCGCCGAGCCACGAGGAGGCACCGGAGACGACTCCGACGCCGCCGCGAGCATCCGACGTCACGGTCGCGGCCGGGAAGCCGGCGGCGGGAAGCCGCACGGTCGTCGACCAGTCGCCCGCCGAGCCGGTCAACGGGTCCCAGTCCGCCCATCCGGAAGCGGTCTCCGCCGACGCCGGGGCGGCCGGGGCCGCTGAGGCCGCTGGGGCCGCTGAGGCTGTTGGGACTGCTGAGGCCGCTGAGGCCGCAGCGCCCAGCGCGACGAGCACAGCGGCCACGAGTACGCCCAGCCCTGCTCGGGAGTGCTTCACAGTCGAAACGGTAGGAGAGAACCCGCACCGCCGCGCGGTGACGAATGCCGTCGCACGGTGTTGCGGCCCGGGGTCGGATGACCGAGGTGAGGCCGGGGGGGGACAACCCCAGCCGCCCGCGGCGGTGGGCACCATTCCGGGCCGCTGTGCCCCGAATCTAGGTTCGAGGTCATGGAGATCTCCAACCATGAAAGGGACGCTCATGTCCGTAGCTCTTGATTCCCCGGTCCCCCTCGGGAGTCCGTCGCCGGCACGTATCGGGGGGCCCGCGATCGGCGCCCTCGGCGTCCTGGCACTCGCTCTGGGCACCCTGCAGACCGTCGTGGATCCTGCCCGCCCGCTGCTGGAGCGCGAGCTGGGCATCGACTCGGCCGGGGCGGCGCTGATCGTCAGCACCCTGCTGATCACCGGCGCGATCGTCGCGCCCATCGCCGGCAAGCTCGGCGACCGCTACGGCGGGAAGCGAGTCCTGCTCGTGCTGATGGCGCTGGTCTCCACCGGCGGCCTGGTGTCGAGCCTGGCGCCGAACCTGCCGGTGCTCCTGGTCGGCCAGATGCTGCAGGGTGCGATGGTGGGTGCGCTGCCGCTGTCGTTCATCCTGGTGCGCAAGCACCTCCCGCGGGGGCAGACGCAGGTGGCCATCGGTGTGGTCAGCGCACTGTTCACCGCCGGGGGCGCGATCGGGACGCTCGTTGCGGGGCCGCTGGCGGAAGGCCTGTCCTGGCACTGGATCTTCGCGGCCCCGACGATCGTGATCATCGCGGCGACGGCGGTCGTGCTCTGGCTGATGCCGAACGACCCGCCGAGCGAGCAGGACACCGCGATCGACTGGCTCGGCGTGGCTCTGCTCAGTGCCACTCTGCTCGCGCTCATGCTCGGCCTCCTGATGGTGACCGACGGCGGTATGCCGCCCCTGGCGGTCGGCGGCGTCGTGCTGGTCGTGGCCGGGCTCGCCGCGGCGTGGGTGGCGGTCGAACGGAGGGCGGCCTCGCCGATGGTCGAGCTGCGCATGCTGGCCGCACCGGCCATGTGGAGCGCGAGCGTGCTCACCGTCGCCATCGCCGCGACCTCCGCGATGCTGCAGACCCTCGTCCCCAAGATGTTCGGGGTCTCCGGTGACGGCTACGGCTTCGGGCTCGGCACGACCGAGATCGGACTGCTCATGATGCCCGCCACCATCGCGGGGGTGGTGGCCGGATCGGTGGGCGGGCTGGCCGTGCAGCGCTACGGCGCGCGTGCCGTGGTGACCGCTGGCGCCGTCGTCACGGCGGGCGCTCTGCTCGCCCTGGCGTTGCTGCACGACGCGTCCTGGCAGCTGGTCGTCGTGCGGGCGCTGGCAGCCTTCGCCGGGAGCCTGGCCACCACGGCGCTGCTCGCCAGCACGGCTGTCGCGGTCGCGGCCAAGGACACCGGCATCGCCACCAGCCTGCTCGTGGTGATCCGCCTGGTCGGGGCCGTCGTCGGCGGCCAGGTCGCCGGCTCCGTCCTCGCGGCGGGAATCGACCCGGCGTCGGGGCAGCCGGCCGAGTCGGCCTTCGTCACAGGATTCGTCGTCGCCGGCCTCATCGCCGTGCTGTCGCTGCTCGTCGTTCGTCACATGAAGAAGGGAACCGAGGCATGACCTCTCCATCGAGCACTCCACGGGGCACCGTGCTGATCTCCGGGGCCAGCATCACCGGACCCGCGCTGGCCTACTGGCTGCACCGGGCCGGGTTCGGGGTCACGGTCGTCGAGAAGGCGAGCGCCCCGCGCGGGGGCGGCTACCCGATCGACATCCGCGGCACGGCGATCGAGGTGGTCCGGCGCATGGGGATCCTGCCGCGGCTGCGGGACGCGCACGTCGACACCGGACGGTTCACCTTCCTGGACGCCGACGGCGGTCAGATCGCCGCGCTCGGCGCTGACACCGTCGCCGGGAGCATGGCGGGACAGGACCTCGAGGTACGGCGAGGTGACCTGACCGCGATCCTGTACGCGGCGGTCCGCGATGACGTGGAGCTCCTGTTCGGCGACTCCGTCGACACCCTCGATCAGTCCGGGAACGGGGTCGACGTCACGTTCCGCAGCGGCACGCGGCGCACGTTCGACCTGGTGCTCGGCGCCGACGGCATCCACTCACGCACCCGGGAGCTCGTGCTCGGCCCCGAGGAGCAGTTCGACCGCTACCTCGGCTACGCCGTCGCGGTGTGCACCGTGCCCAACACGTTCGGGCTCTCCCGTGAGGTGGCGCTGTGGAGCACCCCGGGCCGGTCGGCGGCCCTCTACGCCACCGGGGACGGCAACGAGGTGAACGCCTTCCTGACCTTCCACCAGCCCGAGCGCCCGCTCGCCGCCCTGCGTGAGCCGCAGGCTCGGTGGGACCTGGTCGCGCGGACCTTCGCCGGCGCGGGCTGGGAGGTCCCTGGCATCGTCGAGGCCATGCGGCACGCGGGCGACCTGTTCTTCGACGTGGTCAGCCAGATCCGCATGCCCACCTGGTCGAACGGCCGGGTCGCACTCGCGGGCGACGCGGCCTACGCGCCCTCGTTCCTGACCGGACAGGGCTCGAGCCTCGCCCTGGTCGGTGCCTACATGCTCGCCGACTCGCTGGCCAGGCACCGGGGGCACGATGCCGCCTTCGCCGCCTACGAACGCGGCACCAGGGAGTTCGTGACGATGAACCAGGCGCTGGTCGACAACGGTGGGGCCAGGCTCTTCCCCACCACCGCCGAAGCCCTGGAACAGCGCAACGCCATGCTCCGCGGCCTTGCCGCCATGCCTGCCACGACCCCGCGCCCGGCCCACTCGGCCCTCGTGCTGCCGGAGCTCGCCCCCGCCCCCTGACGTCGATCCGTCGCAGACGAGGAGCGCCCGGCCGTGGTCACGGCCGGGCGCTCCGCACGTCTCGGGTGCGAGGGGTCAGCGACGCGTCGCCTGCGTCGGCAGGGTCACGGCCACCAAGGTGGGCCCGCCGACCGGGCTGGACACCTCGAACGTGCCGTCGACGGACCGTACCCGCTCCGCCAGGCCGGCCAGGCCCGACCGGAGGCCGGAGCCGTCGGGCGGCACCACGCTCGCGCCGCCGCGGCCGTCGTCGTGCACCTGGATGCTGACGGTGCCGACCGCACCGGTTCCGAGGCGCTCCACCAGCACGTGCACACCCGACGCGCGGGCATGTTTCGCGGTGTTGGTGACGAGCTCCGCGATCGTGAAGTAGGCGATGGACTCGATGGCCGGAGCCAGGCGTCCGCCGGCCTCGACCCTCGGGTCCACCTCCACCGCGACCGGCAGTGGTGCTCGTGCGGCCAGCGTGGCGAGCGCGACCGCGAGACCGTCGTCGAGCGCGGGCGGGTGGATGCCGCGGGCGAGCTCGCGGAGCTCGACGAGTGCTTCCTTGGTCGAGGTGTGCGCGGTGTCGAGCAGCTCGGCGGCCTGGCGCGGGTCGCCCTGCCGGGCGAGCTGTTCCTTCGCCTCGCCGAGCTGCATGGCGACGGCCACCAGACGAGCCTGCGTCCCGTCGTGCAGGTCGCGCTCGATCCGGCGCAGGCGCGCGTCGGCGTCGTCCACCGTGCCCGCGCGCGAGGCCTCGAGCTCCGCGACGCGCAGGCTGGCCCGGGTCGGGCTGAGCAGAGCGACGGCGAGAATCCGGATCAGAGCGACGAACAGCCGCTGGGCCCACGGCCACACGAACAGCAGCACGAGACCGCCGAGCGCGATCAGGAGCTGGCCGACGGCCGTGCTGGCAAGCTCGCCACCGCGGTACCACGTGCCGTCGCCGGCCTGCTCCAACGGCAGGAACCGGTGCCAGAACCAGAAGGTGAGGCCACCGAGCCCGGTGAGGAGGAAGACCGTGCTCACCAGGAAGCCGGCGACCGTGGCGGGGAACGAGGCGACCATGAAGAGCACGGCGCGCCAGCCGGCCGGGTCGCCGATGGTCGAGCCGAGGGCGCGCCAGAAGCCCGGCCGGCGGCGGACGAACGGTGCGGGCGAGCCGATGTCGACGTCGAGCATGCCGCGCACCAGGCCGCGATAGGTCGCACCCCAGCCACGCGCACCGAGGACGACCGCGCCGGCGACGAACAGGCCGACGACGGTCACCGCGATGCCCGCCGTCAACGCGACCGACAGGATCCCGTACGCCAGGGCGAACGGCGCGAGCAGCAGCACGAGCCACAGGAACCCGTACTGGCGCCAGGTACGGCTCGCGAAGGGCGCGTTCAGGAAGCGCACGTCACCCTGGAGGGCGCCGACTGCCTGCCGGTTGAGGGCCATGGTTGTCATGCTCCCAGGTTCGGGCGTGCGGGCCGACGGCGACAGGGGGCGCACCGCCCAGCCGAAGGGGGATGTCCCCCTGTCCCGCGGCTACTCGACGGCGACGGCCGACTCCGCCGGGCGGCCACGCGTCGCCCGCCAGGCGGGGAGCAGCGTGGCGCCGATGGTGAGCAGTACGACGAGGCCGACGATCGCCGCGTAGATCAGCGGGGAACCCGCGGGGATCACGGAGTCGAGCCGCTTGAGGCTGACCGGGACCAGGATCGCCAGCGCCGCCGTGGTGCCCAGCGTGACGCCGGTGACGGCCACGATCGCGGCCTCCGTCCCGACCATCTGCAGCACCTGGCGGCGGGTCGAGCCGACGAGCCGTTGCAGCCCGAACTCCCGGCGGCGCGCGCTCGTGCTGGACACCAGGGTGTTGATCATCGTGATCGCCGAGTACCCGACGAGCATCAGCACCATGATGTAGATCGCGTAGGAGGCCGTCTTCGTCTGCTCCTCGTACTCGCTGTACAGCACCTCCCGGTCGGCCACCGTCAGACCGTCCGTCGCGGCGGTCAGCTCGGTCAGGTCGGCGAGCAGCTGCTCCGGGTCCGTACCGTCCTGGGCGGTGACCAGGATCCGTGCCGGCGCGCCCTGGGTGGTGTGCGCGGCCAGCGTCTCGGCCGGGAGCAGCAGCGTGTCGTAGTCGTCCGCCGCGGAGAACAGGGCAGCGACCCGCACGTCGAGGAACGTGTTGTCGCCCATCCGGAGGGTGATCGTGTCGCCGACGCCGACGCCGAGCGCTCCCGCGTGCTCGTCCTGGATCGCGACGGTCGCGCCGTGCAGGTCGGTGAGCGCACCCGCGGTGGTCTCGACCGGGGTGCCGACCTCCGCGCTCTCGGCGTTGACGCCCCGGAGGGTCCAGCCCTCGCCCATCGGCGACACGTCGTCCGGGCTCTCGACGAAACCCGTGCTGCTGACGTGCTCGGACGCCCCGGCGACGCCCGGCAGCTGGTTGATCTGCCCGACCAGCGCAGGGTCGACGCGGTCCTCCGCGGTCACCACCGCGTCCGCGACGATGCTGCTCGTGTACGCCTCCCGGTCGGCGGTGTCGTTGGTCGTCTGCAGGTACAGCATCCCGGTCGACACCCCGGTCAGCAGGATGACCGGCCCCATGACGGCCGCCAGCCGGCTGGTCCGGCCGCGCGCGTTGAGCACCGCGAGGTCGCCCGTCAGCCCGCCGACGGCGCGCACCGGCCACTGCACGACGAAGATCATGAGCTTGGCCAGGACGGGCGCCAGCAACGCGAGCCCGATGGTGAACACGATGACGGCAGGGGCGGCCGTGGCAGGCGCGAGCGGTCCGCTCAGCACCGCGACGGTCACGATGGTGAGCGCGACCCCCGCACCGACGAGGACCAGCCCCGCGAGCGCTCGCCACCCGCTGATCAGCTTGCCGTCGAGGGCAGCCTCGGAGAGCGCCTGGCTCGGCTTGACGCGCGCGGCCCTCCTGCCGGCCCCCAGCGCGCCGCCCAGTGCCGCGACGATCGCGACCACCATCGCGACGACCGTCGGGATCCAGCCCTGGTGGAAGGCGACGCCCGCGGTCGCGATGCCCTGGTCGGCGAGGAAGCCGAACACGAGCCTGCCCAGGAGCTGCCCGGGGAACACTGCCGCCGCGGTCGCGACCAGGGACAGCACGAGCGTCTCGCGGAGGATCAGCCGGCGTACCTGGCGGGGCGTGGAGCCGATGGCGCGCAGCAGCGCGAGCTCCTTCTGCCGCTGCGAGATCGACAGCCCGAGCATCGACGCCACCCCGAAGACCGAGACCAGCAGTGCGAAGGCGCTGAACACACCGGCGAGCGACACGACGTTCACGCTGGTCGCCGTGGCCTCGCGCAGCTCTGCCCTGCCGCGCTCGTCACCGACGAGGGTCAGCGCCGTGTCGCCCAGCTCGGCATCGATCCGCGCGCGGAGCTCGGCGGCGTCGGTACCGGGTTCGGCGACCACACCGATCGCGTCGACCGTCCCGGCGGGCGGCGCGCCCTCGAAGACACGGGTCTCGGTCTCCTGCACGCCCGGGAGCGCAGAGATGGTGCTCTCCAGCCCGGCGTCGACGCGGACCCGCTCGGGCAGGATCGCCGGCTCGTCCTCGTCGCCGCCGGGCGCGTGGTACGTCTGGTCGCCGGCGACGACGACGTCGGCCGAACCGAGCTGCTGCGGAGGGACGGCCGCCCGGATCCCCGTCTCGATCAGGCCACCGCAGGCCATCAGGATGACCGCGGCGAAGAACATGGCGAGGAAGGCGGCTACGAACGTGCCGGTGCGGAACCGCAGGGTGCGGAGGGCTAGCTGCAGCATCAGCGCGGCCCTCCCATGGTCGCCGACGGCGGCAGGGACACGTCGTCGGCGTAGGCGCCCAGGCGCGTCATCCGCTCGGCCACGGCGTCTGCCGTTGGCGAGTGCAGCTCGCCCACGACGTGCCCGTCGGCGAGGAACAGGACGCGGTCGGCGTAGGATGCCGCGACCGGGTCGTGCGTGACCATCACGATCGTCTGGCCGGCTGACCGCACCGAACGCCGCAGCAGGCCGAGGACGTCCCGCGCGGTCCTCGTGTCCAGGGCGCCGGTCGGCTCGTCGGCGAAGACGACGGCGGGCTCGGTGATCAGTGCGCGCGCGATGGCTACGCGCTGCTGCTGCCCACCGGACAGCTCCGCCGGGCGGTGCTTGCGCCGTTCAGCCAGACCGACCTGCTCGAGCACGTTCAGCACCCGGTCCTTGGCCGGGTTCCGGCCGGCGAGCCGCAGCGGCAGCGTCACGTTCTGCTGCACCGTCAGGACCGGGAGCAGGTTGAACGCCTGGAAGACGAAGCCGACCCGGTCCCGCCGCAGCTCGGTCAGCTCCGTCTCGTCCATCGTGCTGAGCTCGCGGTCCTCGAGGACGACCGAGCCCGACGTCGGCTGGTCGAGCCCCGCCGCGCACTGCAGCAGCGTGCTCTTACCGGAGCCGGACGGGCCCATGATCGCCGTGAAGGTGCCCCGGCCGAACTGTGTCGTCACGTCGTCGAGCGCCACGACCTGGTTGCCACGCCTGCCGTAGACCTTGCGGACTGCCGTCAGCCGGACCGCGTCGGTGGCACCGCCACTGTCTGTGAACATTCCTTGCACCGTTCCCCTCGTGTCCCGCCTGGTTGCGAGCACGAGGACGACGCTATGGAACGCACGGCTCAGCGGATATGGAGCCAGCCCGTCAGCCGTTCTGGGGCCAGCCGGTCACCTGCCGGTGGGGACAGCCGTACCCGCGACCGCGACCCGACGGCGGCGCGCCGGGTACGGCAGCGGGTGGGCCACCATGAACGCGGCACCCGCGCAGATCAGCTCCTTGTAGCGCGCGGCAAGGCGCCCGCCCGGCGCGGCGGGCCTGGCCCGGTCGTCGGCGGTGACCAGCTGGATGACGGCGTCGCGCCGGCCCAGGCTGATGCACTGGTGCACGTAGCCGAGCGGCATGTTCGGCAGCTTGCCACCGGTCAGGCGCGCGACGACGGAGTCGGCGGCCTGCCAGGCCATCGGGATGCCCGAGGCGCAGGACATCCGCAGCGGTGTACCCAGCGGGCCGTCCGCCAGCGCGGCGTCGCCGACGGCGTAGACGTCCGGGTGGGAGACGGACCGCATGGTGCCGTCGACGACGATCTGGCCGCTCCCCGACACCTCCAGCGCCGTGGCGGCGGCGATCGGGTGGACGGCGAACCCGGCGGTCCAGACGGTGACGTCCGCAGGGATCGTGGCGCCGTCGCCGGTCAGCACCTCGGTGGCGCCCACCTGCTCGACCTGCGCGTGCTCGTGGACCGTGACGCCGAGGCGGCGGAACGTCCCGCGCAGGTGCCGCTGTCCCGCCTGGGAGAGCCAGTCGCCCAGTCCACCGCGGACCGCCAGGGCCACCTCCAGGTCCCCACGGGCCTCGGCGATCTCGCTGGCCGCCTCGACACCGGTCAGGCCGCCCCCGACCACCACCACGCGTCCGCCGGGGGCCAGCTCCCCCAGTCGCTCGCGCAGCCGGAGCGCGCCCGGCCGGCCGGCGACGTCGTACGCGTGCTCGGCGACGCCGGGCACCCCGCGGCGGTCCAGCGAGCTGCCGAGGGCGTAGACGAGCGTGTCGTACCCCAGCTCGCCGCCGCGGCCCGCGCTGTCGGCGCCGCCCGCGCCGTCGGCCGCCGTCAGGGCAACGGTCCGGCGGTCGACGTCGACGGCCGTGACCCGGGCGACGCGCAGGGTCGCCCCCGTACCGGCGAGCACGTCGCGCAGCGGCCGCTGCCGGAGCTCCTGGCTGGCGGCCACCTGGTGCAGGCGGACCCGTTCGACGAAGTCCGGCTCGGCGTTGACCAGGGTGACGTCCACGTCGTCGGCGTGCAGGCGCCGCGCGAGGCGGCCGGCGACAGACGCCCCGGCGTATCCGGCTCCGAGAATCACTATGCGGTGCTTCATGAGTTCCATCAGCTCCTGTCGTGTGGTGACCGTGCCCCCTGAACCGGGTGGCTGCCCGATCCCTGACACCCGCACGTGTGACGGTGGTCACCCACCGCCAGCAGCCCGCTTCACCAGCTGAACACCGGCTCGCCGTGGTCCGAGGCCGCCCACTGCCGGGCCGCGCGGCCCAGCTTGTCCGGGTTGACCTGGCTGAGCACCGCGGAGATCCCCTCGGCGGTGACCTCGAGGGTCATGACGCCGACCAGCTCGCCGTGCACGACGACGACCAGCGCCGGCCGGCCGTTGGCGGTCCACGCGTAGATGTCGGGGCGCCCGCCGACGAGCGCCCACTTGGCCTCCGCCGGCCGGAACAGCCCGCGCAGGAACCGGGCGACGGTCTCCGCGCCGAAGAACGGCTCGCGCCGCGCCGGGAGCTTTCCGCCGCCGTCGCCGATCCCCATCACGTCCGAGGTCAGGAGCCGCACCAGCGGTTCGGTCCGGCCGCTCGTGGCGGCCGCGAGGAACTCCTCGACGACCTGTCGGGCGGCGGTCTGGTCGACGTCGGCGCGAGGCCGCTCGGCGGCGAGGTGCTGCTTGGCGCGGTGCAGGATCTGCTGGCTGCCGACCTCGGTGATGTCGAGCGTCTCGGCGATCTCCGCGTGCGTCAGGGCGAAGGCCTCCCGCAGCACGTAGACCGCCCGCTCGTTCGGCGTGAGGCGCTCCATCAGCACGAGCATCGCCGTCGACACGGAGTCGCGCTGCTCCGCGGTGTCGGCCGGGCCGAGCATCGGGTCACCGCCCAGCACCGGCTCCGGCAGCCACTGGCCGACGTAGACCTCGCGCCGGGACCGCGCGGACCTGAGCTGGGTGAGGCACAGGTTGGTCAGGACCCGGGTCAGCCACGCCTCCGGCACCCTGATCCGCGCGCGGTCAGCGGCCGCCCAGCGCAGGAACACCTCCTGGGCGACGTCCTCGGCCTCCGCGGCCGATCCCAGCAGGCGGTACGCGATGGCCTCGAGACGCGGCCGGAAGCTCTCGAAGGCCTCCACCTCGTCCTGCCGAAGCGGCTCCTTGATCATGACCCGACCCTACGATGCCGCCACGCGAGCCTCGGCCGGGCGTGGGAGGTCGAGGTGCACGGTGAGGCCGCCGTCGGCGTTGGGGTGCAGGGCGAGCGTGCCGTCGTGCGCCGTGGCGACGGCCGAGACGATGGCGAGGCCGAGGCCGTGGCCCGACCCGCGCGTGAGGGAGCGTCCGGCGCCACGGACGAAGGGCTCGGTGAGCGCGTCGAGCGAATCGCGAGGCACCTGCGGGCCGGTGTTGGTGACGGTGACGCACGCCCGGTCGTGGTCGGTGGTGACCCGGACGGTGGCCTGCCCCGCCGGCACGTTGTGCCGTATCGCGTTGCGCACGAGGTTCGTCACGGCCTGGCGCAGGAGGACCGGGTCGCCGAGGGCCACGCACGGCGGGCCGGCGGCGGTGAGGTCGACGCCGACGACGACCGCCTCGTCGGCCAGGTCCGCCACCACGTCGTGGGCCATGGCGGTCAGGTCGACGGGCGCTCGAGCCGCGGTGCCGGAGTCCGCGTCGGCGAGGTCGAGGAGCGCGTCGACGGTCTCGACGCTGGCGCGGTTGACCTCGCCGACGCGTTCGGCCAGCCGGCGCAGCTCGGCCCGGTCCGTACCGGGGTCCGCGAGGGCCACGTCGATCATGGTCTTGGTGGTGGCCAGCGGGGTCCGCAGCTCGTGCGAGGCGTTCGCGGCGAACCGGCGGTGGGCGGCGAACGAGCGTTCCAGCGACGCGAGCATGCGGTCGAAGGTGTCGGCGAGGTCGTGGATCTCGTCGGCGGGCCCGCCGAGGCCGATGCGGTGGTCGAGCGTTCCCGTGGAGGCCCGGTTGGCCGCGGCGTTGATGACGGTGAGCGGCTTGATGATGCGTCCGGCCAGGATCCAGCCGACGGTGCCGCCCAGCACCGCGAGCAGGGCGAGCGCCGCGACCGAGGCGATCAGCAGGTTGTCGAGGAAGTCCTCGACCGTCCTGATCTCGATGGCCTGTGTCGGTCCCGACGCCCCGACGGGGGTGGCGGGTTGGAACTCAGCTGAATCGACGCGACGAGCCGGCACGGTCTGGTAGCTCGGGACGAAGCGCATGTAGAGATAGACGATGGCGATCAGCACCGCGCCGCACCCGATGATCAGACCGGCGTAGCTGAGAGTGAGCCGGGCGCGGATCGTCAGCCGCCTGATCCCCATCTCAGGCACCGAACCGGTAGCCGGCGCCCGGCACCGTCCGGATGACCCACGGCTCGCCGAGGCGCCTGCGCAGGTTGGAGATGGTGACCCGGATCGTGTTGGTGAACGGGTCCGTGTTGGCGTCCCAGGCGCGCTCCAGCAGGGACTCGGCACTGACCACCCCGCCGTCGGCGTTCATCAGCACCTGAAGCACCGCGAACTCCTTGGGACTGAGCCGGACCAGCCGGCCGTCGCGGTAGACCTCGCGCCGGAACGCGTCGAGCCGGATGCCGTGGGCCTCGACCACCGGGGGCCGTGCCGGCTGGGTGCGGCGTTCGAGCGCGCGCAGCCGGGCGACCAGCTCGGGGAAATCGAACGGCTTGAGCAGGTAGTCGTCCGCGCCCAGCTCGAACCCGGCCACGCGGTCGCCGAGGGAGCGCGCGGCAGTGAGCATCAGCACCCGCACGTCCGGGTGGTCCCTCGCGAGCCGCGCGCAGACCTCGTCGCCGTGGATGCCGGGCAGGTCGCGGTCGAGGACCACGACGTCGTAGCCGCTCCCTGCGACCGACTCGAGGGCGGCGGCGCCGTCGTGGACGACGTCGGCGGCGATGGTCTCGCGACGCAGGCCCACCCGGACGGCGTCGGCGAGATAGGGCTCGTCCTCGACGATCAGCACGCGCACTACGGGCCTCCCAGGGCATGGGTTGGACACGGGCCAGGAACCGGACCAGGCAATCACATCAGAGGTTGGGAGAACGTAAAGGAATCCCTGAACCTCCTGACAACGTCCCCGGTGCTCGACTTGGCGGCGTCCACGGACAGCCCGTGGCACCAGCCCAAGGAGCACCCATGACGACGTACCTGACCTCGAGGCTCACCGCCGCGGCACTGGCGATCCCGCTGCTGCTCGGCGCCCTCACCGCGTGCGGTACCAGCGACGACACACCGGACACCGGCGGCGGCACAGGCAGCGACACGTCGTCCCAGTCCTTCGACGACTACCAGCTCGCGTTCGCCTCCTGCATGCGCGACCAGGGCGTCGACATGCCCGACCCGAACTCGGACGGCTCGATCGAGGCGCAGGCGGGCGACGGGTTCATGGAGGCGGCCGAGGCGTGCCAGGCCGAGCTGGGCGAGCCGCCGGCCGCGCCCGGCGCCGGTCCGCAGAAGTCGGAGGAGGAGCAGCGAGCAGAATGGCTGAAGATCGCCGCCTGTTTCCGCGACAACGGCCACGACGTCCCGGACCCGGGGCCCGGCGAGTCGATCACCATCCCCATGGACGCCCCGGAGGCGGTCCTCGAGGAGTGCGTGCCCGAGGGCATCGGCGGCTCCACCGGCGCAGGTGGCAACTGATGGCCGCGACCGACGAGTCCGGCGCCGCCCCCGGACGACCGCGACGAGGGCGGCGCGCGGTGGTCGGGCTGCTGGCGGTGGCAGCGGTGGCCGCCGGCGCCGGCCTCGGGATCCACGCGTTCGCGAGCTCTGCCGACCAGCAGGACGAGACGGCCAAGACCTTCCAGGGCGACACCGACGAGGTGGTCCTCGGCGACCTGGAGGGCAGCACCACAGCGGCGGGCACCCTGCGGTTCTCCGAGCCGCGCACCATCCAGGCTGCCGTCGCGGGAGTCGTGACCAGCCTGCCGAAGGCCGGCTCGGTCGTGAGCCCGGGCGAGGAGCTCTACGCGGTCGACGACGCCCCGGTGTTCCTGCTGCGCGGCAAGCTGCCCGCCTGGCGCGACTACGTCTCCGGGATGAGCGACGGGCCGGACGTGCGCCAGCTGGAGGAGAACCTCCGCGAGCTCGGCCACTTCGATGCCGAGCCCGACGAGGACTTCGACTGGACCACCACCGAGGCGATCATGGACTGGGAGGAGGCGAACGATCTGAAGCGCACCGGTGAGCTGCCGCTCGGGTCGGTCCTGTTCGCCAGGGGTGACCTGCGCATCGGTACCCTGACGGCGAGCATCGGGAGCCAGGCCGGCCCCGGGGCCGAGCTGTTCGAGACGACAGGTACCGGCCAGGTCGTGAGCGTGGACCTGGGGCTGGACGACCAGCAGCTCGCCGTGATCGGCAACCCGGTCACCGTGCGCCTTCCCGGCGGGAAGGAGACGGCCGGGACCATCACCTCGGTCGGCACCCCGACGGAGACCGAGGACACCACCGGACAGGCGAAGACGGTGATCCCCGTCGTCGTCTCGCTCGACTCCCCGAAGGAGGCGGCAGCCTTCCAGGAGGCCGCGGTGAGCGTCGACATCCCCAGCGAACGGCGCAAGGACGTGCTCTCAGTGCCCGTGGGGGCCCTCATCGCGATCACGCCCCAGCAGTTCGGCATCGAGGTGGTCGACCCCGACGGCTCCACGCACCAGGTCCCCGTGACCACCGGGCTGTTCGCCGGTGGCCGGGTGGAGATCTCCGGCGACGACGTCGAGGCCGGCCAGCGAGTGGTGGTGCCACAGCGATGACCACCACCACTGTTGCTGCCCTGCCCACCCGCCCGGTGAACCCGCTCGTCGCCCTCGACGACGTCCAGCGCGCCTACGGCGAGCCACCGGTCCTGGCGTGCGCGGGCGTGACCCTGCGGATCATGCCCGGTGAGCTGGTCGCGATCGTCGGGCCCAGCGGGTCCGGCAAGTCCACGCTGCTGAACCTCATCGGCACGCTGGACCGTCCCACCGCAGGTGTCGCACGCATCGACGGCCTGAACGTCGACGACCTGGACGACCGCTCTCTCTCGGCCCTGCGGGCGTACCGCATCGGGTTCGTGTTCCAGCAGTTCCACCTCGCCGAGGGCGTCTCGGCGCTGGACAACGTCGCCGACGGTCTCCTGTACACCGGGGTCCCGCGCGCGGAACGCCGTCGGCGGGCTGCCGAGGCGCTGGACCGTGTCGGGCTGGGCCGTCGGCTCGACCACCACTCGAACCAGCTCTCGGGCGGCGAGCGCCAGCGGGTCGCCATAGCCCGCGCCGTCGTCGGAGACCCGCCGCTGCTGCTGGCCGACGAGCCAACGGGCAACCTCGACACCGCGTCGGGCGCCGCGATCGTCGAGCTGCTCCACGAGCTCAACGCCCAGGGCACGACGGTCGTGGTGATCACCCACGACGCGGAGCTGGCCGGGCGGCTCCCGCGCCGGATCGCCCTGCGGGACGGGCGTGTGGTCAGCGACTCGACCGGTTCGGAGGAGGGGTCGTGAGCACCGTCACCGCTCGCCCGCCCGGGACGGCGAGCCGGCCGCCGGACGGCCGCCTTCCGGCCAGGTCACGCCTGCTCGGCCAGGACGTGGTGCGTCTCGGCACCACGGGGCTGCGCGCGCGGCCGACCCGCGCGGTGCTCTCCGCGCTGGGGATCGCCATCGGCATCGCCGCGATGGTCGCGGTGGTGGGCATCTCGTCGTCCAGCCAGGCCCGGCTGAACGACCAGCTCGCACAGCTCGGCACGAACCTCCTGACCGCGCAGGCCGGCACGAGCATCACCGGGGAACAGACCGCCCTGCCGCCCGACACCCTCGGCAAGGTGCGGCGGGTCGACGGGGTCGAGAGCGCGAGCAGCACCGCGCTCGTGCCGGAACCGGTCTACCGCAGCTCGCTGTCGGACCCGGAGGCGACCGGCGGGATCGCCACCATGGCCGCCGACCCGGACCTGCTCGGCGTGGTCTCCGGCCAGGTCGACTCAGGGGCCTGGCTCAACGCGGCCACCGAGCGCTTCCCTGCGGTGGTGCTCGGGAGCGTCGCCGCCGAGCGGCTGGGCGTGACAGCGCCCGGCACCCAGGTCTGGCTGGGCGGCACCCACTTCACCGTGGTCGGCATCCTGGACCCGGTGGCGCTGGCTCCCGAGCTGGACGCCGCCGCGCTCATCGGTGCGGACGTCGCCACGGACCTGTTCGGCTTCGACGGCAGCCCCACCACGATCTACGAACGCTCGGCCGACGCGGCCGTCGAGGACGTCCGCGCTCTGCTGGCGCCGACGATCGCACCGGAGGCGCCGGGCGAGGTCGAGGTGTCCCGGCCGTCGGACGCCCTCGCCGCGCGGACCGCCGCCAACCAGGCGTTCACCGGCCTGCTGCTCGGGCTCGGGTCGATCGCGTTGCTCGTCGGTGGGATCGGCGTGGCGAACACGATGATCATCTCGGTACTCGAGCGCCGGCGGGAGATCGGGCTCCGGCGCTCCCTCGGGGCCACCCGGCGGCACATCCTGGTCCAGTTCCTGGCCGAGGCGCTCCTGCTCTCCGCTCTGGGCGGCCTCTTCGGGAGTGCCTTCGGGGCGGGCGCCACCGCGATCATGGCCGGCATCAACGGCTGGCCGTTCGCCCTGCCGCCGGCCGCGATCGTGGTAGCCGTCACGGCGACCCTGGTCATCGGCGCGATAGCGGGCCTCTACCCGGCGGTCCGCGCGGCGAAAACCCCTCCGACGGCGGCCCTAGCCTCCTGACCCACCGTTGAGTGCTGGCTATTTGCGCTTTTCCGGACCGGATCGGCGCAAATACCCAGCACTCAACGACGCGGGCTAGTGGGACGTGAGGAAGGCGTCTAGGCCTGGCAGGTCGTCGGTGTTGATGTGGTCGACGCCGGCGTCGGCGAGCTCTGTCCAGACCGCCTCGCGCGCCGCGCCCGGCTGGTCGGGCGTCGCCCAGAACCGGACGCGGTGGCCCGCCGCGTGCGCCTGGTCCACGAACGCGTGCAGGCGCTCCCGCTCGGCCGCGGGCATCTCGCCCTCACCCCGCCACGCGAACAGCTTCGTCCAGTTGTCGCTGACCAGCGGCATCAGGCTCGCGGGGAGCCCCGAGCCCAGGTCGCCGGAGCGGCCGTCGTAGAACGCGTACCGCACCCGCTGCGACCGCATCGTCTCCAGCGGCCGGTTGCCGCTGATGACGGCGGTGACGGGGCCGTCCTGGACGCGGCCGTGCACGGCGCGGGTCATGATCGCCCTGTGCTCGGCGAGCGCCTCGTGGATCTCCGCGTAGGTGGACTCACCGTCCGACTTGATGTCGATGAGGAGCTGCAGGCTGCCGTCCCAGCCGGGATAGACACTGCGCCCGCGGCCGCGCGTCAGGTCCCGCAGCGGGTCGAGGTAGAGACTCTCCAGGGTTCGGGCGGGGTCCACGTCGACGAGGTCGTGCGCGACGAGCAGCTCGCCGTCGACCAGCCAGACGTCCGCCTCGACGCTCGTGAAGCCGTGGGACAGCGCGTCGTGGAGCGGACGGTCGTGCTCGTAGTCGTTGTGGGCGTGCGCGGCGTCGTGCGGCTCGCCAAGGTCGGCACCGCCCCCAGGCGGTGCGGCCGACGCCGGCGTGGCCAGCCCCGCGAGCAGGGTGGCGGCCGCGAGGGCCGCTCCGATGGTGGTTCGTGCGCGCATGGTTGTCTCCTTGTGCCTGCCGAGTGGGCTGCCTGCTGAGGCCATGCAAGCGCCGTGTGCTGTCGGGCGGGTGAACTCCGCGCGACCGGGGCCCGTCGGCGAGCCGAAGCGCTCCGGCAGGTTTCCCGGACCCGCCGCGCGGGTCGCTCTGTCTCGAGGGTGCCAGGCGGACCGGCTCAGGTGGTCGTGGGAGGGGATGAATTCGGGGCAAAACCCTGTCCGAGCCTGGCACCCTGTGCAAACATGCGACACCGGGGCGGCCACCCGGGGCCCGTTCGTCCGTTCGATCGGGGAGTCAGAGGATGCTGCAGAGCCTGGGGATGTCCAGTACGGCCGAGTCGGTCTACCTGCAGATGCTGAGGGATCGCGACGCGGGGCCGGACCGGATAGCGGACGCGCTCGGGGTCGACGAGGCGCAGGTCCACGACGCGCTGGACGAGCTGTCCCGCCTGATGCTGGTCGAGGACTCCTGGGCCGGGGACGACGGGCTTCGTCCGGTCAGCCCGGAGGTGGGGCTCGCCGCACTGCTCGCCCGGGAACAGGCGGAGGTCGCACGGCGCAACCAGGAGATCGAGGAGGGCCGGGTGGCGCTCGCGCGCCTCGTCTCCGAGCTGCAGAACGTGCGCAAGGGGCCGGACGTCGAGGTCCTCGAGACCGCTGCGGAGGCGAGGGACCGCCTGGCGACGCTCACGGAGCAGTGCACGCAGGACCTGTGCACCTTCGTGCCGACCCGGGCGACGTCGTCGCGTGCGCTGGAGTCGAGCCGTGCGCTGAGCGAGACGCTCCTGGAACGCGGCGTCCGGATGCGCACCGTCTACCTGGAGAGCATCCGCAACGACCAGGCGACCTGGGACCATGCGACCTGGCTGCGCAACAACGGGGCAGAGGTGCGGCTGGCCGCGACCGTCCCCGTCCGCCTGCAGATCATCGACCAGGACCACGCGATGGTCCCCCTGACCGATACCGAGTCGGGTTCCGGAGCAGTCGTGATGACGTCCCCCGGCGTCGTGGCCGCCCTCATGGCCCTGTTCGCCCAGACCTGGCGTTCGGCTACCCCGCTGGGCGCCGACCGGCGGCACGACGACGACGGCCTGTCGGTGCAGGAGCACGAGCTGCTCCGGCTGTGGGCCAAGGGAGCCACCGACGAGGCCGCGGGCCGCAGGCTCGGGGTGTCCCTGCGCACGGTGCGCCGCCTGAGCAGCGGCCTCATGGAACGGCTGGACGCCTGCAGCCGCTTCCAGGCGGGGGCGCGGGCGCTGGACTGCGGCTGGCTGGATCCTGCGGACCTCAGCTGAGCCCTGCCGGGCTGCAGGCCCTGACCGTGCCCAGCGTCCAGCCCGGCAGCTCGAGGGAGTCGGCGGCGGCGAGCACCAGCCGGCACCCCGTCGCTGCCGCCTGGTCCAGCGAGACCAGGAGAAAGAGCACCACACCGAAGCCGGCGGGCAGCGACCCGACGTAGACGTGCATCAGCTCGTCCTGCGGGACGGCCACGGCCCGGACCGCCTCGGCGACCTCCGCCGACGTCGTCCAGGCCGCGGTGCGTGGCGCCTCGACGACGATCCTGACGATGCGCATCGATCGTCAGGGTTGGGCGGAGGTCGGCGGAGCCGACTCCCACTGGGGGTCCGACTCCCACTGCGGGTCGGACGCGTTCGCCACGCCCTGGCCCGCGGCGGTGAGCAGGACCGCGGTCAGGACGACGGCGGTGGCGCGCTGGAGGACGTTGAGCTGCACGATGATTCTCCGTTCGACGGGGGCTTCATGGCTTCTGCCTTGATCCTTTCCCGCCTCTCGGCACGCAACAAGGGATGCGGGCTGTCACGAAAGTGCCCCAGCGACTCCTGCCGCGAGAACAAGAAATGGCACGGTCCTGCCATCGCATTCGGTGGCAGGACCGTGCCATTTGCTAGCCGTGCGCGAGGGTCACATGTTCACGCGGATCCCGAAGTCACCGCCGTACACGTTGGTCACGTGCACGCTGGTCGAGGTGCGTGGTGATGATGCCTCGACCATCTGGCCATTTCCTAGATATATGGCGACGTGATAGGTGCTCGACCAGCCGCCCCACATGATCAGGTCGCCGCGCCGCAAGTTGCTCATCGAGACCTTCGTGCCCTTGCTGAGGTGCGCACCGGTGTACGTACCGATGTCGACGCCCGCGCCCTGCCAGAACGCGTACTGCGTCAGGCCGGAGCAGTCGAAGCCGTACCGGCTCCGGTCGTCGTAGCCGCCAGGGCTGCAGCAGACGCCGTAGGTCGGGCCGTACTTGTTGCCGCCGCCCCACGAGTAGGTGTAGCCCTGACCGGTCTGCGACAGCGCGGCCTGGATGACCCGTTCGACCTTCTGCGCGTAGTCACCGCTGGTGTCCCCACCGCCGCCACCGCCGCCGCCACCTTCTGTCACCGGGCACTCGGAGCTCGTGACGAACTTGTGGGAGGCGTTGTTGTTGTACAGCGTGCCGTTCAGCTGCCCCTTGAAGCCGGCCGCCACCTCTTGCGCGGAGCCGCCGTAATAGCTGTTGAAGTAGACGCAGACCGTCTTGCTGGACCGGTTCCACACGGACGCGGCGTTGTTCTTGATGCATTCGCCCTGGCCGGAGCCCGCACCCTTGAAGTCGTAGCACGACGGCTGCGTGGTGCCGTAGTCACCGACCGAGTCGGTGAAGTCCGAGATCGACCCTGCGTTCCCGCTGTTGTAGTAGTAGCAGAGCTCACCGCTCTCGCAGGTACCGCTGCGCGAACCACTGCCGGGTGCGGTCGCGCCGACGAACTGGTGAGAGGCGTTGTTGTTGTAGACGGTGC
The DNA here is from genome assembly GCF_040639055.1 of Promicromonospora sp. NPDC023987. NCBI lineage: Bacteria > Bacillati > Actinomycetota > Actinomycetes > Micrococcales > Promicromonosporaceae > Promicromonospora > Promicromonospora sp. NPDC023987. The sequence goes on from NZ_JBEZZF010000018.1 coordinate 48,170, forward strand.
TGTTGAGCTGGCCCTTGAAGCCCGGCGCCACGTCCTGGTACGAGCCCCCGTAGTTGCTGTTGAAGTAGACACGGACGGTCTTGCTCGACCGGTTCCAGACGGATGCGGCGTTGTTCTTGATGCACTCGCCCTGGCCGGCGCCGGCGCCCTTGAAGTCATAACAGGTGGGCTGTGCGTCGCCGTAGCTGCCGGCGGACTCGGTGAAGTCCGAGATCGACCCTGCGTTCCCGCTGTTGTAGTAGTAGCAGAACTCGCCGCTCTCGCAGGTGCCGCTGCGTGCACCGGTGTCCGTGCCGGCGGTCCCGACGAACTGGTGCGAGGCGTTGTTGTTGTACAGCTCCGCGCTGAGCTGGCCCTTGTAGCCCGCGCCGATGTTCTGGTACATACCGCCGTAGCCGGTGTTGAAATACACCCGCACCGTCTCGCCGGTCCGGTTCCACACCGAGGCAGCGTTGTTCTTGATGCATTCGCCCTGGCCCGAGCCCGAACCCTTGAAGTCGTAGCACGACGGCTGCGTGGTGCCGTAGTCACCGACCGAACCGGTGAAGTCCGAGACCGATCCGGCATTGCCGCTGTTGTAGTAATAACAGAACTCGCCGCTGTCGCAGTTCCCGTCACGTGCCGCGGCGGACGCGGGGGCCGCCACACCCACCACGGCCGCCAGCATCGAGGCCATCAACGCGAAGACCGCGAGAAGCGCAGACGCTCTTCTCCTCATTGTTTCTCCCTCCATCAGGTCGCAGAGCGACCCGCATTCCTGCCGGCTCGGGATTCCGCACCGGATAGGGAGATGTTGGCAATCATCCTCAAGTGCCGGGAAGTGGGAGAAAGGTGCCACGCCTGTCTGATGTCACCCCGGGACAGCGGCCAGGACCCTGGCCGCAAGGTGCGACGTGCACACCTGGCAGCCGTAGGCCACCGACAGCTACCGCTCCTCGCACAGGGCACTGATCGGGTTGGGTCCGTCCGCGGTGAGCAAGCCCAGGCGGTACGGCAGGTCACCGTAGCCACCGCCCTCGACGACGTCGTCGGGGTCGTAGCCCTGGAAGATCATCTGGAGCGGCTCGCAGGGGTCGATCGTCGGCGTCATGCCCCGCTGGGTGCGCAGGAGCTCGCCGTGCGAGACGTCGACCGACCACGGCTCGGTCTCGTAGGTGACGTTGTTCGACCGGGCGAACGGGTTCTCCGCCGTGTCCGCGAGGGGCACCCACTCGTCGCCGTCGGCGTCGGGCGAGTCGGCGGTCCACGACCGGTACAGGCGTGCGCCGTCGTCCCCGATCGCCTCCATCAGCAGGAGGTACTTGCCGGTCCCCCGGATCTTGTACAGCGCGCCGGCCTCGAAGAAGTCGAAGCGATCGGCCTCCTCACGTGCGATGACGGTGCTCTCGTCGTACCCGTTCGGGAAGTCCGCGACCGACGTCTCCGACCGGTAGAGGTGACCGTTGTCGTCGGAGGAGAACAGGTAGCACTTCCCGCGGTCACAGATGTTCCAGAAGTCGAGCCAGTAGCCGTTGCCGATGTTGTCCTGGATGACCTGTGGCATGTCCGAGTAGAAGTGCTTCGGCGCGCTCCACGAGGTGGGGTCGCTGATGTCCTCGGTGGTCGAGTACGCGGCGTTCCCGTCCTGGTAGATCAGGTACCAGAGCTGCTGCGGCTCGAACCAGAACACCTGCGGCGCAGCCCGGTACCCGGGGCCGATAGCTGTCTCGTCCAGGTAGTGGATCGGCGCGGCGTCTGCCTCCGACCAGTCGGTGAAGCTCTTGTAGGCCATGTGCCAGCCCATGCCCTCGCCGGGCGTGGTCGTCATGAACACGTGGTACTTGCCGCCGGACCGGACGACGCTCGGGTCCTTGACCGCCACCGAGTCGTGCTCCTGGTCTGGCATGGGCGTGATCACGGGATCGCCGGTGGTCCAGCGGAACGACGGCGTGTCCGACGCCGCCGGCCCGGTGGGCTGGGCGGCCAGGCTTGCCGGCGACGTCTGCGGCGCCGGCTGCGGCGAGCCTGCCTGCGCGACGGGCGCCAGCCCTGCGACGACGGCGAACGCGGCCGTGACCACGGCTGCCTGGGCAGCGCGAACGGTGGTGCGGAACCTACGAGTCATCTGCGTGCTCCCTTGCACGAGTGCGGTCCGATCGCGAGAACTTTAACGTTAAAGAACGATTTCGACAAGGTCGTTGACACGGCCCACGGACCGCCCTACTTTATCGATAAACACCTGCCCGGTGGCGGGCTCTCAAGGAAGAGAAGCTATGACCGACCGACTAGCGGCCGCGTGCCTGATCGAGCGTCGACTCACGCACGACGATCCGCGCCGACATCACCGACTCCACCACGTCGCCGACGTCGGACGAGTCCGCCTCGACACGTCGCAGGAGCAGCTCCATGATGCGTTCGGCCATCGTGTCGTTGTCCGGGTCCATGGTGGTCAGGCGGGGGACGAGGTACTCGCTCTCCGCGTCGTTGTCGAAGCCGACCACCTGGACGTCGGCGGGCACGCGCAGGCCGATGTCGGCCAGCGCGCGCAGGGCACCCATCGCCGCGGCGTCGGTCAGTGCGAACGCCCCGTCGAACCGGACGCCGTCGCGGTGGAGCCGCAGGACGGCCTCGTGACCGTCCTTCGTGGTGAACGAGGCGGCGTCGACGACGAGACGCTCGTCGACCGGCACGCCCGCGGCGGCGTGTGCCTTGCGATAGCCACGGGTGCGCAGCGTCGCCATGCTGTCGACGCCGTCGTCCGTGCGGCCACCGATCAGGGCGATCCGCCGCGCGCCGCGCTCCAGCAGGTACGACGTGGCGAGCTCCGCACCACCCACGTTGTCCATCATCACGTGGTCGAACTCACCGGCCAGACGGCGCTCGCCGAGCAGCAGCACCGGCACCTCGACGCCGGCGCGACGCACGTCCGCCGTGTCGATCTGCACCGGGCTGAACACCACGCCGTCGTAGGGGCGCACCCGCTCGGGGGAGATGGCGGCGAGCTCGCCCTCCCTGCTCGCTCCGGTGCGCTCGATGATGACGTGATACCCCCGCTCCCGCGCCAGGGTGTCGAGGCGAGCGGCGAGGTGGGAGTAGTACGGCCCGTCCAGGTGGGGAACCAGCAGGCCGATGGCACCGGTGCGGCCGGCGCGCAGCTGGCGCGCGGTCGCGTTCACCCGGTAGCCCAGCCGGGATACCGCCTCGAGCACCCGGGCACGAGTCTCGTCGCTCGCCCCCGGCCGTCCGTTGATGACGTTCGACACCGTCATCTTCGAGACGCCGGCCTCGAGTGCCACATCGCTCATCTTCACCACGCCGCCCATCATGACACCCCGCGATCGGCGGCCACGTCCGCTCGCGCGGGTGCCACCCGGCTCTGATCAAGGAGGACCAGACCGCCGTGAAACAGCTCCTGTACTCGAAGAGGCTCGCGCCGTACCTCTTCATCCTGCCGTTCCTGGTGACCCTCGCCGTCTTCTGGGTCGTGCCGCTCGGCCGGTCGTTCGTGATGAGCACCCAGGAGGTGCTCTACGGGCAGGCGACGTTCATCGGGCTCGCCAACTACGAGCGGCTCTGGGGGGACCGCATCTTCTGGCAGGCGCTGTTCAACAGCCTCCGGTACATGGTGCTCACGCTCGTCCTGCTCATCCCGATCCCGCTGGCACTCGCCGCCCTGGTCAACTCGAACATCGGCAGCGCCCGCATCAAGGGCCTCTTCAAGGCCTCGATGTTCATCCCCGCACTGACCTCTGTCGTGGTCGCGGGCATCGTCTTCCGGCTCATGTTCGCGGAGTCCGACTCCGCGATGATGAACCAGGTCATGGAGTTCTTCGGGTTCGGCCCCGTCCGCTGGCTGCGTGATGACCTCACCGGTCTCGTGGCGCTGCTGGCCATCGCGCTCTGGCGGTGGACCGGGGTCAACATGATGTATTTCCTGGCGGGGATGCAGGCGATCCCGACCGAGTACTACGAGGCGGCGTCGATCGACGGGGCGAACAAGTTCCGGCAGTTCATCCACATCACGATCCCCAACATCAAGCCGACCATCGTGTACGTCGTCACGATCAGCGTCTACGGCGGCCTCTCGATGTTCCTCGAGAGCTTCATGCTCTACGCGGGCAACAACTCGCCCAACAACCAGGGCCTCACGGTCGTCGGATACCTCTACCGCAAGGGCATCGAGGAGAACGACCTCGGCTTCGCCTCGGCGGTCGGTGTGGTCCTGCTCGTCGTCGTCATGACCCTGAACATCGGCTACCTCGCCGCCAGCGGCACCTTCAAGAAGGAGGCCGCGTGATGGCCGCTCAGCCGACCGCCCGCCGGTCGATCACCCCGTCCGCCGCTGCCTGGATCCAGGGCGCGTTCCTCGTCGTGATCGCGCTGATCTCCCTGGTCCCGCTCCTGGCGATCTTCGTGGGCACGTTCCAGGACGGCAACGAGGTGATCCGGCGGGGCATGACGTTCGACGTCGACCTCGGCACGCTGAGCCTGGACAACTACGTGCTGCTGTTCACGGACTCGGGGCCGTACTTCCGCTGGTTCGCCAACACGCTGCTGCTCACGATCGCGCAGGTGGCGGGCACGCTGCTGGTGAGCTCGTTCGTGGCCTACGGCTTCGCGATGTACGAGTTCAGGACCAAGACGCTGTGGTTCATCATGGTGCTGCTGGTCATGACGGTGCCGTTCGAGATGCTCATGCTCCCCCTGTACGTCCAGGTGAACGACATGGGGCTGGCCGACACCTACGCCGTGATCGTGCTCCCGTTCCTGGCCGCGGCCGTGACCATCTTCTTCTTCCGCCAGTACTTCCTGGGGATACCGAAGGAGATCATCGAGGCCGGCCGGGTCGACGGCGTCAGCGAGTTCGGGATCTTCTTCCGCCTCGTGCTGCCGATCACCAAGCCCGCGATGGCCGCCATGGCGATCCTCAACGGGATGCTCTGCTGGAACAACTTTCTCTGGCCGCTGCTGGTGCTGCGCAGCCCCGAGAAGTTCACGCTCCCCATCGGCCTGAACACGCTCCTGACGCCGTACGGCAACAACTACGAGCTGCTCATCATCGGGGCGTTCTTCTCGCTGATCCCCGTCCTCATTCTTTTCCTCGCATTCCAGCGGTTCTTCATCGAAGGAATCACCGCGGGAGCGGTCAAAGGCTGACCCCTCCCCAGATCGAACGGAGAAAACTCATGACAAGGCTACGGACGACGGTGTCCGCGCTGGTCGCCGCAGTGGCGGTGACGGTGCTCACCGCCTGCGGCGGCGGACAGCCGGAAGCGCCCGTCAAGAACGCGGACGGCTCCACGACGCTGAACATGTGGACGTTCGCCGACGTGCACGCCGCGTACTACGAGGAGATGGCCGAACGCTGGAACGAGGCCAACCCCGACAACGAGATCCAGCTCGAGGTCACCGTCTACCCCTACGACGACATGCACAACAAGCTGCAGCTCGCCGTGAACTCTGGCGAGGGCCTGCCCGACGTGGTGGACATCGAGGTCAACAAGTTCGCCAACTTCGTCAAGGGTGAGAACCCGCCGCTGGTCGACCTGACCGAGGCAGCGGCCCCGTACAAGGACGACGTCGTCCAGGCCCGCCTCGACCTGTACAGCAAGGACGGCAAGATCTACGGGTTCCCGACGCACGTGGGCGCCTTCACCACGTTCTACAACACGGAGGCCCTCGAGGGCGCCGGCATCGACTACACGACCATCAAGACCTGGGACGACTTCAAGGAGGCCGGGACCAAGTACAACAAGGAGACCGGAAAGGCGTTCGGTGTCGCCAGCACGAGCGTCATGTTCCTCGAGCCGCTCATCGCGGCACAGCTCGGCGGCGAGTTCTTCGACGCCGACGGCAACGTGCAGGTGAACAGCCCCGAGGTCGCCGAGACCCTCTCGATGGTCCAGGACATGCAGGACGCCGGCGCCGTCTCCACGATCCCGGGCGGGAGCCCCGACTCCGAGGAGGCGTTCGGCGCCATCAACGACGGCGACTACGCCGCGATCGTCTACCCGGCGTGGTACACGTCCCGGTTCGTCGACTACATGCCCGACCTCGCGGGCAAGGTGGCCATCGCGCCGGCGCCCGTCACTGACGACGCCGTCGTGCAGACGATCGGTGGCGGCGGCACCGGCGCGGCGGTCCCCGCCGTCTCGCCGAACAAGGACCTCGCCGCCGAGTGGCTCGCGTTCGCCAAGCTCTCCCCCGAGGCGAACGTCGCCGTGTGGGAGGTGCTGGGCTTCGACCCGGTGAACATGGCCGTCTGGGAGGACGAGGACGTCACCAAGAACCCCGACAACAAGTTCAACAAGTACTTCCAGACGAACCTGTTCGACGTGCTGAACGAGGTGAAGGGCGGCATCGGGCACTTCGAGTCCTTCAGCGACCCCAACTGGCCCACCGTGGACGACACCTTCCGCACGGTCACGCTCAACGAGATCTACGAGAACGGCACCCCGGCCCAGGAGGCCCTGGACCAGGCGCAGGCCGACCTGCAGAACCAGCTGGGGCAGTAGGTCCCCGAGCCGTTCGAGCGCACACGCCGGGCGGTTGCCGTGCCCCACGGCAGCCGCCCCGCGTGCGCGACGCAATGCCGCACGCCCCCACCACCGAGGAGTACATCACTCATGCTGTCCGCATCCGTCACCATCGACCCGGCGTTCGTCGTCGGCCCGGTGCGCCCCCGCACGTTCGGCTCGTTCGTCGAGCACCTGGGCCGCAGCGTGTACACAGGTCTGCACGAACCCGGCCACCCGACCGCCGACGCCGACGGCTTCCGTGGCGACGTCGTCGACCTCACTCGCGAGCTGGGCGTCACGACGGTGCGGTACCCCGGCGGCAACTTCGTCTCGGGGTACCGCTGGGAGGACGGGATCGGACCGGTCGAGCAGCGGCCCCGGCGCCTGGACCTCGCCTGGCACTCGACCGACCCGAATCTCGTGGGCATCGACGAGTACATGCGCTGGTGCGCCCGGGCCGGTGTCGAGCCGATGCTGGCCGTCAATCTCGGCACGCGCGGGGTGCAGGAGGCCCTGGACCTGCTCGAGTACTGCAACGTGCCGGGCGGCACGCAGTGGAGCGACCTGCGCAGGGCCAACGGCGCTGAGGACCCGTACCGGATCAAGATGTGGTGCCTCGGCAACGAGATGGACGGGCCGTGGCAGATCGGCCACAAGACCGCGCACGAGTACGGGCGGCTCGCGGCCGAGACCGCACGAGCGATGCGCATGGTCGACCCGGACCTCGAGCTCGTGGTGTGCGGCTCGTCGGGGTCCCAGATGCCCACGTTCGGGGAGTGGGAGCACACGGTGCTCACCGAGGCGTACGAGCATGTCGACCACATCTCGGCGCACGCCTACTACTGGGAGGAGGACGGTGACCTCGCGTCCTTCCTTGCCTCCGCCGTGGACATGGACCACTTCGTCGACGCGGTGGCCGCGACCGCCGACGCCGTGCGCGCGGCAGGCAAGCACCGCAAGCGGATCCACGTCTCGTTCGACGAGTGGAACGTCTGGTACCAGAAGCGCGCCGAGTCGCGGCCGCCGTCGGGCGACGACTGGCCCGTAGCGCCGGTGCTGCTGGAGGACCGGTACAACGTCGCCGACGCCGTCGTGGTCGGCAACCTGCTCATCTCCCTGCTGCGGCACACGGACCGCGTGCACGCGGCGTCGCTCGCGCAGCTCGTCAACGTCATCGCGCCGATCATGACGGAGCCGGGTGGGCGGTCCTGGCGGCAGACGACGTTCCACCCCTTCGCGCTCACCGCCCGGCACGCCGCCGGCGACGTGCTGCGTCTGGCCGTGGACGCGCCCGTGCAGGAGACGGCGAAGTTCGGCGCCGTCCCGGTGCTCGACGCCGCCGCGACCCATGACACGGCGTCGGGCGGCGTCGTGGTGCTCGCGGTGAACCGGTCGCTGACCGACGACGTGGCGCTCGACGTCGACCTGCGCGGGTTCCCCGGGCTGCGGGTGGTCGAGGCGCTCACGCTGGCCAATCCCGACCACACGTGGTCGGCGACGGCGGACGACGCCACCTCCGTGCTGCCACGGCCCAACACGACGGCGAAGGTCGCCGACGACCGCGCGCACGTCGACCTGCCGCCGGTGTCCTGGTCGATGCTTCGGCTGGAAAGGATCTGACTCCCGCGGAACGGTCGAGCTTGCGGTCAGCCCTGGACCGGAGCCGTCAAGGGCTGACCGCTGGACCGCTCCCGGGCTCGATGCTGTCGTCGGGGACCCACCGCAGAACGTCTCCGGGCTGGCAGTCGAGCACCTGGCAGATCGCGTCGAGCGTCGAGAAGCGAACCGCCTTCGCGCGTCCGTTCTTCAGCACGGACACGTTGGCCGGGCTCAGGCCGATCGCCTGCGCGAAGTCGCCGACCGGCATCTTTCGCTTCGCGAGCAGCACGTCGATGTCGACCACGATGGCCATCAGAGCACGCCGTCCAGCTCGATCTGTGCGCTCGTCGCCCGCTCGACGAGCCGATGAGCCACGAACATGACGCCGAGCAGCGCTGTGCCGATCAGGCACCCGAGGCCGCTCATCATCCACAGTCCCAGCGATTCCATACCGTCGGCGGGCGTCGGGAACTCCGCGAAGGTCAGGAACAGGAACAGGCCGAGAGTGAGCAGTGTCGCGACGCCGATCGCCGCGCTGATCGTGATCACCCACGGCCGCGATCCCGGCCGGAAGAAGACGCCGGTGTGGGCACGGAGCAGCAGAGCCCAGAGGGCCACGAGGGACACCTGCGCGCAGGCGATGAAGGCGATCCCGGCGGCCAGGAGCGGCACACGGTAGGGCTCGTACGGCGGGAAGTACTCGACCTCGTCGGCCGCGATGCCAGGCAGGATCACGGCCTGGGCGAAGAGGCTGAGGACCAGCCCGAGCAGGATCAGAAAGGTGAGGACGACGAAGACTATGCGGTTCATGCATCGAGTATCGAGGATGATCGCTCGATATTCAATAGGTTTGGGATGCTAATCGATCGATGACTGGGCGGCTGGCCACATGGCAGGCGAAGCCGCCCTGCGGAGCCCGACCGGTCCGCGGTCCATGCTCAGGGCATCGTGCACCGACCGGGGGTGTGACTGCGAGCGCGGAACCGATCGTTCTTGCTCCCCTGAGTTCGCCTCACTCGCGCTCGGAGTTCGGGCGACACGGCGGGAGTCTGGTCCGGCGCGGTGATTCACGGCGCGAGCATCGTCAGTGGGACAAGGTCGACACCGTCGTCGCGGCGGGTTGCGATGCCGCCGTTGGTCAGGACGGCCAGGAACGCGCACCGGTTGTCGTCGACGAGTGCAGCCATCTGACGAAGCTGCGCCGCTGCGCCGTCGACAACCTTCTGCGTCGTGCCGAGCTTGACCTCGAACGCACCCCAGCGACCGTCGGGAAGCTCGACGATGGCGTCGACCTCGAGCTTCTTCTCGTCACGGTAGTGTGTGACACGGCCACGCAGCGGCTGGGAGTAGACCCGCAGGTCCCTGATGGCGAGGGACTCGAAGAGCGTGCCGAGTGCGAGCACATCCGACGTCAGCCGCTCGACTCCGGCGCCCAGAGCTGCAGCTGCCAACGACGGATCGACGAGATGTCGCTTCGGGGTCGACTGCAGGCGCCTGGCCGACCGGACGCTCGGCCCCCACGCGGGCTGATCCTCGATGATCCGCAGGCGCCTCAACGCGTCCAGGTGAGCAGCAACAGCCTTGCGGCTAGTGGCATCCGCGCCCTTCTCCGCGGGCGGCAGGGTGTGGCCAGGTTCCCCACCCCGGGCGTCGCGTGCGACAGCAGCCTCCCCCATCTGGGTGGCAACTCCGCGCGCCAGCGAGCGGATGACCTTCTCAGCCACATCTGGGCTGAGATTCTCCCCGGTGGCTCGAGAGATGTCGTGCTGCCGGATCAGCGAAAGATAGTTCTCGTTCGCCCTCGCCGCTGCGACGACGCTGCGCTTCTGGTTGGCTGGCCAGCCGCCGACCACTACCCTCTCGGCGATCGCACGCCGTGCGGAGGTCGCGTCCCACGACGGGGCAAAACCACGCGGAGCCTTGCCATCGAACATCTGCCGCAGGGACACCTGCCCGGTGGAGTGACCTGACTCGAACAAGCTCATCGGACGCATCTGCAGCACCGCGTACCTGCCGGCACCGGTATGACGACGGGCGTCATCGTCCGGCGTGGACGAGCCTGTCAGAATGAACTGCCCATCCGCCTGACGACGATCGACCTCACGCCGCACCTTGTTCCACAGGCTCGGTGCGTACTGCCACTCGTCGAGCAGGACCGGCACCTCGCCCTTGAGCAGGAGGCCAGGGTCGACGTCGAGCGCCGCCTGGAGTTGCAGGTCTTCCTCGTCGTCGACGCGGACAACCGTCCGGGCGAACTGCATCGCAGTCCAGGTCTTGCCGCAGTACTTCGGCCCTTCGATCAGCACCGCTCCGGCAAACCCCAGAGCCTCTCCAACCTCGGCATCCATCACACGTGGCAGGTAGTCGCCCGAAATCACCATGCATCGAGGATACACATTACGCGGCTTTCAGGGGACAGTTTACGCGCAGGGCAGGGGGCAGTTTTCACATCAGAACGCCCATCGAAGCAGAAAGGATCGACACATCCTCGCTCCAGGCAAAGCAGAAGGCCCGGAACCAGGTGGTTCCGGGCCTTCATTTTGTAGCGGGGGCAGGATTTGAACCTGCGACCTCTGGGTTATGAGCCCAGCGAGCTACCGAACTGCTCCACCCCGCGGCGGTAACCCCTACTTTACGCACGCCCGGAGGCTGAGTGCAAACCCGGCCGGGCAGTGGAGACGCAGGTCACAAGCGATCGAACCGATCCGGCCATGGAACGATCGTCCCCATGACGACGGAGCTGAGCGATACCACCCTGACCGCCGACAGGATCGTCCACCTCACCGACCAGCTTTCCACCCTTTCCCACCTGCGGCCGGACCCACACACGAATGCGCTCTTCGGCGATCTGGTGCAGGCGATCCTGTCGGCGCCCGACCGCCAGGCCCGCGAGATCCTTGCGCACCCAGAGATCGAGAGCCGGAGGAGTGCGATCCGAGATCTCTCCGCGCGCGGCGAGACCGCGCTCGAGCACGCCTGGGCCGAACATATCGCCACGGCGCCCGACCCCAGGGCCGCGCTGGCCACGTTCCCGTACCTCGACAACTATGACCGGCTCACTGCGCTCGAGGTGCGCCTCCTCGTCCACGCGGGCGGCGCGCCGAGGTCGGTGGCAATGCTCGGCTGCGGGCCGCTCCCCCTGAGCACCCTCGGCTACGCCGACGCGCTCGGCTGCCCTGTCGTCGGCCTCGACCGGGACCCAGCGGCGGTCGACCTCGCCCGACGGGTCGCCACCCGGACCGGGGCGTCCCGGGTCCAGTTCGAGGAGGCCGACGCCGCCGACGTCGGCCTCATGGGCTACGACGCCGTGGTGCTCGCGGCACTGGTGGGCGAGACGCCGTCGGCCAAGGCGGCGATCCTGCACCGGGTAGCCGGCGCCATGCGGCCTGGCGCGATGCTGCTTGCGCGCAGCGCGCGCGGTCTGCGCGGCCTCCTGTACCCAGCGGTGGACCTGGGCGCGATGCCGGGCTTCGAGGTGCTGGAGGTCGTGCACCCCACCGACGACGTCATCAACTCGGTGGTGGTGGCCCGCAGGCGCGACTGAACGCGCTCTGCGGCCGGCCCTGCCCGTGCATGGCAAGGGCCCCCGGCGCGAACACCGGGGGCCCTTGTCTGACACGTACCGCACGCTCAGCGCGCGACGGGAGAGCTACCCCGCCGATCCACCCTGCGCCTGCTCGGCCGCGATCGCGTCCTCCAGCGCCTGCTGGAGGCGATCCTGCGCCTCACCGTAGGCGGCCCAGTCACCCTCCTGCTGGGCGGCAGTGGCTTCCTCCATGGCGGTGGCCGCCTCCTGCAGCGCGGCGTCCAGCTCCGTGGAACCGCCACCACCGCCGCCGCTACCCGGCTCTTCCGTCGCCGGGGCAGACGGCTGACCGGAGGGCTCGCCGGTCGGTTCCGTGCCCGGCTCACCGGTGGGCGGTGCGATCGGCGCCTCGTCCTCGGCCGTGCCCGCATCACTGGCCTCGACACCCGAGTCGCCCTCGAACACCTGGTCCAGCGCCTCGTCGAGCGTGTCGGCGAAGCCGATGTTGTCACCGAAGGCGACCAGCACCTTGCGCAGCAGCGGGAACTGCGTGCCACCGGTCGACTGGATGTACACCGGCTGCACGTACAGCAGACCACCGCCGATCGGCAGGGTGAGCTGGTTGCCGCGCCGCACCGTGGAGGAACCGAGCTCGAGGACGTTCAGCTGTTCGGAGATCGTCGGGTTCGAGTCGAAGTTGTTCTGCACCTGGCCTGGGCCGGGCACCGTCGTATCTCGTGGCAGCTCCAGCAGGCGTAGCTTGCCGTAGCCCTCGGCTCTCTCGCCGTCCTTGCTCCCAGCGTCGGCGTCCGCGGCGAGGAACCCGGTCAGCACCTCGCGGTCGGTGTTACCGCCAGGGATGAAGGTGGACGTCAGGGAGAACGCCGGATCCTCCTGGCCTGGCATCTGCAGCGTCAGGTAGTACGGCGGCTGCAGCGGCGCCGGCTCCACGTCCGAGGTGGGGTCGGCCGGGTTGTTCCAGAAGTCCTGGCCCGAGAAGAACTCGGAGGAGTCGCTCACGTGGTACTCGCTGAGCAGGGTGCGCTGCACCTTGAACAGGTCCTCCGGGTACCGCACGTGGCTCATCAGGTCGCCCGAGATCTCCTCCATCGGCTGGACCGACGCCGGGAAGACGTTGGTCCAGGCCTTGAGGATCGGGTCCTCGGCGTCCCACGCGTACAGGTCGACGGACCCGTCGTAGGCGTCGACGGTGGCCTTCACCGAGTTGCGGATGTAGTTGACTTCCTCCGGCAGCTCGATGGGGGCGCCCTGCTGCTGGGTCAGCGTGTCCGCCACCGCCTCGTCGAGCGGGGTCGACGCGGAGTACGGGTAGGCGTCGGTCGTGGTGTACGCGTCGACGATCCACTTCACGCGGCCGTCGACGACCGCCGGGTAGACCTTGTTGTCGAGCGTGAGCCACGGCGCGACCTTGCTGACGCGCTCCTGGGGGTCACGGTCGTACAGGATCTGCGACTCGCTCGTCACGCGGTCGGAGAACAGGAGCTGCTCCTCGCCGAACTTCAGCGCGAACAGCAGCTTGCTCCCGAACGAGCCGACGCTCGGCCCGGCGTCGCCGGTGAACGTCGTGTTGACCTGACCACCGTTCTCCTGGTCGTCGGCCTGGTAGTCGAGCTCCCACGCCTCCGTGCCCTCTGGCGCACCCACGATCGAGTAGGTCTCGGTGCTCGGGCTGAAGTAGATGCGGGGCTCGTACCCGTCCTCGAGCTCACTGATGGCGCCCTCGGACGGGATGCCGCCCTCGAAGAACGCCGGGCGTCCGTCCGGGCCCGTCTGCTCGCCGAACGCGGCCACGACCCCGTAGCCGTGCGTGTACACGGTGTGGTCGTTGACCCAGTTGCGCTGGTCCTGGCCCAGGCCGTCGAGGTTCAGCTCGCGCACCGCGATCACGGTGTCGCGGGACTCGCCGTCGATCTCGTAGCGGTCGACCGACAACGAGTCGTCGAAGTTGTAGTACTGCTTGTTCTGCTGCAGCTGGCGGAACGACGGCGACACGATCTGCGGGTCCAGCAGACGGATCGACGCGGCGGTCTCGGCGTCCTCCCGCAGCGCGCCCTCCTCCGCCTCGGTGGTGGCGTCGTACTGTTCCTTCTCGACGTCGTCGATGCCGAACGCCGACAAGGTCGCGTCGATGTTGCGCTGGATGAACTCGCTCTCCAGCTCCTGCGCGTTCGGGTTCACCTGGAAACGCTGCACGACCGCGGGGTAGATGCCGCCGATCGCGATGGCGGAGACCACCATGAGCCCGACACCGATGGCCGGCAGCCGCCAGTCACCACGGAACGCGGTGACGATGAACAGCACGGCGACGAAGATCGCCACGACCGCGAGGATCCCCTTGGACGGGATCACGGCGTTCACGTCGGCGTAGGAAGCGCCGTCGAAGCGGTCGCCCGTGTTCGTCAGGAGCGAGTAGCGGTCCAGCCAGTAGTTCGCGGCGATCAGCAGCAGGCCGACCGATCCGACGACGGCCAGGTGGATGCGCGCGGAGGGAGTCGTACGAGGACCGCCGGCCGCCGACGGCCCGACCCGGAGCCCGCCGTACAGGTAGTGCGTGATCAGCCCGGCGATGCCGGCGATCACGACGACCGAGATGAGGAACCCGACGCTGAACCGCAGCATCGGCAGCGTGAAGACGAAGAACCCGAGGTCCATGTTGAACTCGGGATCGGTCTCGCCGAAGGACTCGCCGTTGAACGCCAGCAGCACCGTGCGCCACTGCGCGGACGCCGCGAGGCCCGCGAAGAAGCCGACGAGCACCGGTGCGGCGATCATCACCACCCGGCGCAGCGGCTCGACCGCCTCACGGTACTGGTCGAGCGTCGCCTGCTCCGGCGTGCTCGGGGCGTAGATGGGGCGAGACCGGTAGGCGGCGGTGAAGGACCAGAACACTGTCCCAGCCATGATCAGGAACCCGGCGGCGAACAGGGCTCCGCGGGTGCCCCACTCGGTCCAGATCACCCGGGAGAACCCGAGCTGATCGAACCACATCACCTCGGTCCAGAACTGGGCAAGGAGAAGCAGCGCCGCGACGACGACGGCGACCGCGACTACCGCCACCCCCAGCGGACTGCGTCGTCGGGCTCGGGGGGCGCCGCCGCCGGAAGGGCGACGAGGTGCTGCGGCGAAGGACACGACTGCGTTACCTCACGTCATCAAATGGTTGGGCCGTACCAAGATGGAACGGCCAGGCTCTGCTCAAGGTTCCCAACACAAGGTTCCCACATCCTCCAGAAGTGCAACACGTAGGTCTTCAGCAACACCCGGAGGTCAGGAACACTTCGGGAGGCCGGCACCCTCGCCGCGCCCGATCTGCTGGACGGCGTCATAGGCCTCGGCGAGCGTCGCCACCCGCACCACGTTGAGCCCGTCGGGCACGTTGCCCACCACCTGCGCACAGTTGTCCGCGGGCGCGAGGAACCATTCGGCCTCGTCGCGAACGGCCCCGTACAGCTTCTGCTCGATGCCGCCGATGGGACCCACCGTGCCCTCGGGGCTCATGGTCCCCGTACCGGCGATGACCTGGCCGTTCGCCTCGTCCTCCGGCGTGAGCTTGTCGATGATCCCGAGCGCGAACATGGTGCCGGCGCTCGGCCCGCCGATGTTGTCGATCTCGATCGAGACGTCCACGGGGAAGTCGTACTGCGGGTCGATGAAGACGCCGAGCACCGCCCGCTCCCCGTTGCCCGTGGTGGTGATGTCGACGGTCGTCGCGCGCTTGCCGCGCTGCACGCCGAGCGTCACGACGTCACCGGGACTCGTCTCGGCGAGCCCGTCGATGAGGTCCGCGTAGGTACCGACGGGCTCACCCTGGAACGCGGTGATGACGTCGCCCTCCTCGAGCTTGCCCTCGGCCCCCGAACCCGGCTCCGTCCCGGCGACGTCCAGGACGGCGGGCACGTCGTAGCCGAGCGCCGGGTGCGTCAGAGCCGCGACCGTGGCCGACTCCTGAGAGGACACCATCTCGGCCTGGCTGAGCTCCTGCTGCTGCTCCTTGGTGGTCGCCTCCGGGAAGATGGCTTCCACCGGGAGCACGGAGCGCTGCGGGTCGAGCCAGCCCTGGATCACCTGCCCGGACAACATCGGGTAGCCAGGACCGCCGAGCACGGACACCGTCGTCAGGCGCAGGTCGCCCGTCGACTCGTACGTCCGGGCGCCGTCGATCTGGATGAGGTTGCGCTGCAGCGTGTCCTCGGTGGGCCCGGGCGAGCGCATCGCGTACGGCGTGGGCACCACGAGCGCCACCGCGGCGAGAACTGCCGTGGCCAGCAGGGAGGCACCCAGCGTCACGGTCCGGCGCGTAATCGGTGCGACGGCGTCCGGCGCGTCGCCGAAGGGCGAGGGCTCGGGCTGCGGGGCGTGCTGGCGGTCGCGCATATCAGTCACCGGCCCATCATTCCTCACTTGGCTGGGGGTTCCGTGAAAGCGGCCCGACGGCGCCGCGGGACCTGCTCGCACCAGGCCAAGCACTACGCCGTCGGGCAAAGAATTTCCACTCGAACGGTGTGTTATAGCCCACGTCACGCCGATAACACGCTACGGTCGTTCCGTGGCCCACGACGCCTTGACGTCCGTGGAGGTGCGCCGGAGCCGCCGTCGCACCGCCACGGTGAGCGCATATCGCGACGGTGGACGAACCATCGTCGCCATTCCCGCGCGCTTCTCTCGGGCTCAGGAACGAGAGTGGGTGGCCAAGATGGTGGCCCGGCTGGAGGACAAGGAACGGCGCCGCCGTCCGTCCGACCAAGAGCTGATGGACCGTGCCGGTGAGCTCTCCATCAAGTACCTCGACGGCAGGGCCAGGCCATCGAGCGTGCGCTGGTCGTCGAACCAGGGTCGACGCTGGGGGTCGTGCACGTTGCTCGACGGCTCCATCCGGATCTCCACCCGGGTCCAGGGCATGCCGTCCTGGGTGCTCGACTACGTGCTGCTGCACGAGCTGGCCCACCTGCTCCACGCGGGCCACGGTCCGGAGTTCTGGAAGATCCTGGAGGTCTACCCCCGGACCGACCGGGCGCGCGGTTTC
This sequence comes from Promicromonospora sp. NPDC023987, assembly GCF_040639055.1. Lineage (NCBI taxonomy): Bacteria > Bacillati > Actinomycetota > Actinomycetes > Micrococcales > Promicromonosporaceae > Promicromonospora > Promicromonospora sp. NPDC023987. The sequence goes on from NZ_JBEZZF010000018.1 coordinate 64,836, forward strand.
CTGGAGGGCGCGTCGTTCGCGCAGGACGACCCCGGCCAGATCACCTCCGACGAAGGGGACGACGACTAGGGGGTCTGGTCGGCCGGGCCGTCCTCGTCACCGAAGATCTCCTTGAGCGCCGCGTCCACGTCGGCGTGCTCGTTCTCCGCGGCCTCGCGGCGCACCAGGTAGCCCGCCGGGTCGTCGAGGTCCTGCGTACCCGGCAGGAGGTCGGGGTGGTCCCACACGGCGTCGCGCCCCTCGGCGCCCTGGGCACGGGCCACTATCGAGAACAGGGTCGCCGCGTCGCGCGACCGGCGCGGCCGCAGCTCCAGGCCGACCAGGGTCGAGAACGTCTGCTCGGCGGGCCCGCCGGCGGCGCGCCGGCGGCGGATCATCTCCCGCAGCGGGATCGCGTGCGGCAGGTGCGGCAGGGTGGCGACGGCACTGACCTCGTCGACCCAGCCCTCGACCAGCGCGAGCGTGGTCTCCAGGTTGAGCAGCACGGACTTCTGCTCGTCGGTGTTCTGCAGCCCGAACACACCGCCGGACAGCGCGCTGCGCAGCGCGTCGGAGTCGGCGAGGTCGATGTCCCGCACCTGGGACTCGAGCGCGTCGAGGTCGATCGTGATGCCACGCGCGTAGCGCTCCACTATCGACAGCAGGTGCGACCTGAGCCAGGGGACATGGGTGAACAGCCGGGCATGGGCGGACTCGCGGACCGCCAGGAACTGCCGGACCTCCTCGATCGGGGCGTCGAGACCCTCCGCGAACGCGGCCACGTTGGTGGGCAGCAGCACGGTGTCCGGGCTGTCCAGCAGCGGCAGGCCGACGTCGGTGGCGCCGAACACCTCGTGCGAGAGCGTGCCGGCGGCCTGGCCGACCTGCATGCCGAACACCGCCGAACCGAGCCGGCGCATCATCTGGGCCGGGTCGATCGACCCGCCGAGACCGTGCAGCACACCCGCGGGCATCCCCGGGATCGCCTCGCCGTCGTCGATGCCCTCCGGCAGCTGGTCGCGCAGCACGGTCGCCAGCGCCTCCGAGACCGAGGAGGCGACGGGGGCCGCCAGCTGGTTCCACACCGGGAGCGTGGCCTCCACCCACTCGGACCGGTTCCAGGCGCGCCTCGTCCCGCCCGCCGGCGGGAGATCGGTGACGGCGTCGAGCCAGAGCTCGGCCACGGCCAGCGCGTCGGTGGCCTCCTTGGCCTGCTTCCCCGTCAGGGACGGGTCGCCCTTGCTGACGGCGACCTGCCGCGCGACGTCGTGCGCGACGTCGGCGTTGACCGGTCCGGTGCCCTCGGCCGAGAGCATCTTCTGCACCTGGGCGAGCGCGTACTGCATCATCACCGGGTCGGGTGGCCCGCCGAGGGCGGTCGGGTCGATACCCCGCTCGCGCATCTCGGCCATCACTTCGTCTGCGCCGTCGCCGAGCATGGAGCGCAGCATCTCCTCCCACGACTGGGGGGTCTCGCCGGGCTGGTGCTGGTCGCTCATAGGGTCACCGTAACCGGGTCGGCAAGACCTACGCCGTCCATTTGGCTCTGGGCGCACACGGGAACTTCCGGCTCTCGTGATGCTTTGGATATACCTCTGGAACTGTGGACGAGCGTCCGCGGCGACCGCCGCCGTCGGGCATCGTTGTGGGCATGAAGCCCCCTTCTCTCCTCCGGCTGCGGCCGGGCACGCCGGTGCTCAGCCGCGGCGGCGGCCAGATGCAGTGCGGATCCGACCCGCGCTGGTCGTTCGTGCTGTCGGGGCTCACACCTGCCGAGGAGACGTGGCTGGAGGAGATCGCCGAGCGCCGGCACGTGACGGTCGAGCAGTCGGCGGCACGGTGCGGTGTGCCCACCGAGCGGCGCGACGAGATCATGACCGCCCTGTTCCGCGCGGGCGTGCTCGTCCCGGTCCCGGTGCCGGGGAGCGTCGGTGTGGTGGCCGCTCCTGCCGACGGTGCCGCCGACGCGACCGTGCTCGGCATGCTGCGGCCCGACGGCGCGGGCCTCGCGACCCTGGCGGACCGCGCGCGACGCATGGTCGGCGTGGTCGGTCTCGGGCGGCTGGGGACGGCCGTCACGCTGCACCTGGCGACGGCGGGCGTCGGCACGCTCCTCCTGCACGACCCGCTCCCGGTGCAGATCACCGACGTCGGGCTGGGTGGGCTGCGGGCCGTCGACGTGGGACAGGCGCGCGACGCCGCGGTGCGATCCCTGCTGGCGGAGCGTTCACCGCGCGTCGCCGTGCGGGTGGACGACAGCGGGGCGGGTGGGACAGGGATGGACCCGACAGCTCTCGACGTCGTGGTGGTCACCGAGCCGCACGCCGCCCACCCTGCGCGGTACCAGCGGCTGCTCGGCCTCGGGGTGCCGCACCTGCCGGTGGTGGTGCGCGAGGCGGACGTCGTCGTGGGGCCCTTCGTCCGGCCGGGGCGGTCGGCGTGCGTGACCTGCGTGGACCTCGCCCGCGCCGACGCCGACCGCGAGTGGCCGGCGCTGGCGGCCCAGCTGCGCGAGACGGCGGAGCCGACGCACGAGGCGACGCTCGCCGCCGTGGCAGCGGCAACGGCCGCCGGTCAGGTGCTCGCCCAGCTGGACGGGCACCGGCCGTCGGCCGTCGGTGCGTGCCTGGAGATCGCGCTCCCGGCGGGACTCCCCCGCGCCAGGCCGGCAGACCCGCACCCGCGCTGCGGCTGCGTGACCCTCCCTGCCTGAAGCTCCCGTTGAGTGCTGGGTATTTGTCGGTTCAGGGCGGCTTCCCCGACAAATAACCAGCACTCAACGCTGCGGCGTGGTCAGGCCGCTGCTACGTTCTCCGACTTGCGGGGCCGGCCGCGGCCACGCTTGCGAGCGACCACGGCGCCGTCGACGAAGACCTCGCCGCCCCAGACGCCCCAGGGCTCGTTGCGCTCGAGGGCGCCGGCGAGGCAGCCCTGCATCAGGGGGCAGGTGCGGCACAGGGCCTTGGCCTGCTCCACCTGGGTGCTGTGCTCGGCGAACCACAGCTCCGGGTCGTTGGTACGGCACGGCAGCAGTGTGTCCATCAGCCGGTTGAACTCCGCCGAGTCCGAACCGGTCCCGCTCGTGGCGGGGTGTTGAGGCGGGTCCCAGGGGCCCGAGCCGCCCTGGGGAAGTGTGTCGAGGAGCGCAGTGAGGCGCACGGTTGTCTCCTGTGTCCTGTATGGATGAACGTCGTCGGTGAACGTTGGGGGAACAGGACCCCGGGCTAGATCTCTGCCGGCCGGCCCGACAGGGTCGGGTCTCCGGGCAAAAACTAAGGCCGCGGGTCCTAGATGGACTCCGCGGCCTGGGTGACTCGGTCGTTAGACCGGCGAGTCTCCTGGAGATGCGGAGTCGGGTGCGAGAGCGGACGGCTTGCTGCCTCCGCGGTGAGTGCGCACGCGGAAAGACAGAGCTGCGCCGGTAGCCGGAACGGGCTCGTTGCCGAGCATGTACGCGCACACCTGCAGATCCGTCTGCGAAATCATGTTCATCTCCAAGACACCCACCTCCTCACTCGAATCCGGGCCAGACCTTAAGGCCTCGCCCACTGCCGTCAGGGACATGTGAACACTATGCCTGGCCGCCGTGGCGAGCCAACTCTTTTTCCAAACTTTCTTGAGAAGTTTTTCGGACCGGCTGGGAGGGCTCGCTGTACTGCCCTCCCGGACGCGCCGGAACCACTCGGAACTTCCTCGTCCGACCACCTGACGAGCCGCTCAGGGACTCGGTTCAGCGGGTGCGCTCGCCACGATCGCGAGGATCGTGGCGCCGTACTTGTCGATCTTCGCCGGACCGATCCCGTCCACGCGAGCCAGTTCGGCTATGGCCGAAGGTCGGATCTCGGCGATGGCCGCAAGGGTCGCGTCCGTGAGCACCGTGTAGGCGGGCTTGTCCGTCTCCCTGGCCACCTCGAGGCGCCACCCACGCAGGGCGTCGAAGAGTGCGGCGTCGTGGACGCCCGTCAGGAGCGTCCGCGCCCGGCCCTTCGGCACGCTGCGGGCACGCGGTGCGCGCGCCTCGTCGGGCCACAGCCCGTCGAGGAACCTCGTGCGTTTGCGCGTCGCACGACCGCCCGGGTTGCGCGCGCGCCCGAATGACACCTCCAGGTGCTCACGGGCACGGGTGATCCCCACATACAGCAGACGACGTTCCTCGTGCACGGCGGCGTCGCCCTCCGCCAGCGAGATGGGCATCAGTCCTTCGCTCATACCGACGAGGAAGACGGCATCCCACTCCAGGCCCTTCGCCGCGTGCAGCGAGGCGAGCGTGACGCCCTCGACAGTCGGCGCGTGCTGCGCGGCGGCACGCTCGTCCAGCTCGGCGACGAGCCCGACGATGGTCGCCGGGCTCTCCGGGGTCGCCGCGGCGGCCAGGTCGTCGGCGAGCGAGACGAGCGCCTGCATGGCGTCCCAGCGTTCCCGGGCGGCACCACGCGCGGCGGGTGCCTGGTCGGCCCAGCCGGCGGCGGCGAGGACGTCGCGCACCTGGTCGGGCATGGGTAGCTCCGGGTCGGCCGAACGGGCCGCGCCACGCAGGAGCACTATCGCGTCGCGGACCTCCTTGCGCTGGAAGAACCGCTGGCCGCCACGCACGAGGTAGCCCACACCGGCGTCGGCGAACGCCGCCTCGAAGGCCTCCGACTGGGAGTTCGTGCGGTACAGCACGGCGATCTCGCTCGGCTTCACGCCCGACCGGATCAGGCGTGCGGCGCGGGTGGCCACACCCTTCGCCTCCGCCTCGTCGTCGTCGTACGCGGTGAAGGCGGCCGGTGGGCCGGGCTCCCGCTGGGCGACGAGCTCCAGCGCCTGGTGAGCGCCGCCCGCACGGCCCGCGCGCTTGAGCACCTCGTTGGCGAGGTTCACCACCTGGGGCGTGGAGCGGTAGTCGCGCACGAGGCGGATCTCCTGCGCCTCCGGATAGGTACGCCGGAACTCCAGGAGGTGACGCGGCGAGGCACCGGTGAAGGAGTAGATGGTCTGCGACGGGTCGCCCACCACGCACAGCTCCTTGCGACCGCCGAGCCACTGGTCCAGCAGGAACTGCTGCAGCGGCGACACGTCCTGGTACTCGTCCACGACGAAGCGCCGGTACTGCGAGCGCACCTCGTCCGCCACGTTCTTGTGGCTGTTCAGCATGTCGCCGAGCATGAGGAGCACGTCCTCGAAGTCGATGACCTCGCGTTCCGTCTTCACGTCCTCATAGGCCGTGATGAGGCGCGACACCGTCTGCGGGTCATAGCCCGACGGCGCCTCGCGGCCGGTCGCGGACGCCGCCCTCTCGTAGTCGTCCGCCGTGATCAGCGAGACCTTTGCCCACTCCACCTCGCTGCTCAGGTCGCGGACGGCCACGCGGTCCACGCTGAGACCGAGCCGGCGCGCCGCCTCCGCGATGATCTGTGCCTTGTGCTCCTGCAGCCGGGGCGGGGCACCGCCTACGACGCGCGGCCAGAAGTACCCGAGCTGGCGCAGCGCAGCGGCGTGGAACGTGCGGGCCTGTACGCCCTGGACGCCGAGCTCGCGCAGGCGGGTGCGCATCTCCCCGGCCGCACGTGCCGTGAACGTCACGGCCAGCACGCTGGTCGGCTTGTAGGCGCCGATGCGGACGCCGTACGCGATGCGGTGCGTGATGGCGCGCGTCTTGCCCGTCCCCGCTCCGGCGAGCACCACCACCGGTCCGTTGAGCGCGAGGGCGACCTCGCGCTGCTCGGGGTCGAGAGCGGTCAGGATCGCGTCGGGGCTCATCGGTCCAGGATGATTCGAACCGGCGGCGGAGTTGGTCTGGGTGAGCATCGTCTGCGATTCTCGCAGCAACCACTGACAAGGAGTACAGATGTCCGAGACGACCGCGCTGATCCCGGAGAACGGCACCGTCCTGATGTTCTCGACGACCTGGTGCGGGTACTGCCGTCGGCTGCGTACACAGCTCGACTCGGAGGGCATCGGCTACACCGTCGTCGACATCGAGCAGGACCCCGAGGCGGCCGCGTACGTGGAGCAGGTCAACGGCGGCAACCAGACGGTGCCCACCGTGGTGTACCCGGACGGCTCGGCGGCGACGAACCCGAGCCTGGCTGCGGTGAAGCTCGCGCTGGCGAACTGACCCCGCGGGTGCGGGCCGCCTGACGTTCTACCGACCAGCCGCCCCCGTCAGTCCTCCAGCCGGCCGCCGTACCACTCCTCGATCAGGGAGCGGGCGATCGAAGCGCGCCCGGGGAGCCCCAGCTCGCCGTCGGCCACCGCCGTGGCCACCTCGTCCCGGGTGAACCAGTCGGCCTCGGCGATCTCGTCCTCCTGCCGCACCAGCCGTGTGGTGGACGCGCGGGCGCGGAAGCCGAGCATGAGCGATGCGGGCAGGGGCCAGGACTGGCTGCCGCGGTACTCCACCGAGTCGGGGTCGACGACGACGTCGACCTCCTCCATGGTCTCGCGCACGACCGCCTGCTCGAGCCCCTCGCCCGGCTCCACGAACCCGGCCAGGACCGAACGGCGACCGGGTGCCCACTGGGTCCCGCGGGCCAGGAGCAGGCGGTCGTCGGCGTCGGTGATGGCCATGATCACGGCGGGGTCGGTCCGCGGGAACTGGTTGGTACCGTCGGCCGGGCAGTGCCGGACCCAGCCGCCCTGCGTCACCTCCGTCCTCGTGCCGCACCGCGGGCAGTGGGTGTGCACCGCGTGCCACTGGGCCAGCGCGATGGCCTCGACCACGAGTCCCTGTGCCAGATCGGGTTCGTCGATGGTGCGCAGCCCCGCCCAGTCGACGTCGAGCTCGGGCTCCGCTTCCGTGTCGGCAAGGACCGCCGCGAGGTAGGCGACGCCGTCCGCCTCCCCGAGGAAGAGGTGCGTGCCGACGGCGAGGTGCGCGACGTCGTCGGGGGCGAACAGCGCGACCCGCTGGCCGGCCATCGCCGCCCGGTTCCCGCGCACCACCAGCACCCGGGTGCCCAGCTCCTTGAGGAGGTCGCCCACGAGGCCGGCCTCGGCGCGTCGGTGCGCGGCACGGTAGTGGGCGGCACGGGCGAGGGGGAGGTCGAGAACTGGCACAGGACGACAGTAGCCGCCCACCACGGCGCCCGAATCCTGGCCCGCTCGACGGAGCACCACCTCGGCGACCTAGAACCTTGTCTCGCAAGACTTGTATTGCAAGTCTTGCTACGCAAGGTTAGATTCCTGTCATGACCGAAGAGCGCATCGCGACGAACCTCCGCAAGGGAGTGCTCGAGTACTGCGTGCTCGCGCTGCTCTCCCACGGCGAGAAGTACGGCCTGGAGCTGGCGGACGACCTCACCACGCGAGGGCTCATCGCCAGCGAGGGCAGCCTGTACCCGCTGCTGGCCCGCATGCGCGAGAACGGGCTCGTCGAGCCCCGATGGGACGCGTCCGGCACCGGCCGTCCCCGCCGCTACTACGCCATCACCGATGACGGCACCGACCAGCTCACCACCTTCGCCCAGGTCTGGGCGTCGCTCGGCGCGCAGGTCGACGCCCTGCTGGAGGGATCACGATGACCGAGAGGACCGCGATGAACGCGAACACCGAGGGCGCCTACCTGCGCGACGTCGGCAAGCGCCTCCGAGCGCTCACCCCCGAGCAGCGCGATGCGGTGCTCGACGACGTCCGAGCCCACTTCGCGGATGCCGCGGATGCGGGCCGCACCCCTCAGCAGGCCGCGGAGAGCCTCGGCGACCCCGCGCAGTTCACGGCACGAGTGCGGGCCGAGCTGGGCCACGAGCCAGGTCGGACCGACCGCATCTGGCGCATCCTGCAGTGGCTCGCGACCGGTGTCGCGGTCTTCACCGTGATGTTCGTGACGTTCCTGCTGCCTGACTCGGGCGAAGATCTCGACGAGCCGGGCTTCGAGATCGTGCTGCTGCACCTCATCCCCGTCCTGATCGCGGCACTCCCACTCTTCGTGCCCGCGCGGGCACGAAGGATCACCACCACGGCGGTGGCCGTCGTGCTGACGGTGGGGAGCCAGGCCGTCTTCGAGAGCATGGACCTCTACTTCTTCCTCCCCACCGCCATGCTCACGTGGGCCGCGCTCATCATGCCGATCATCGCCCGCAACGGTCGGCTCGCGGTCGGCTGGCGCATCACCGGCGCTGTCATCGCGGCCCTGCCCGGCGTCTGGCTCGTCGTCTCCGTCCTCGTCGGCAGCTTCACCACCGACCTCTGGGGCGTGCTCTGGATCGCCATCAGCTTCGGCCTCGCCGGGCTGATCACCGTCGGCAGGACGTGGGCAGGCATCGTGCTCGCCGTGGCCGGCGCGGCGTTGCTGATCCTGTCCCCGCTCGATCCCGGGATGCTCGTCCTCGCCTTCTGGTCGGCCGGTGGCCTGCTCCTCACCGTCGGCGCGAGCCACGCCCTCGTGTACGCCCGGCCGCGCAAGCCGGCACGCACGTAGTACCGCTGTGCCCTACCGGAAAGTAGGGCCACGAAGGAGGCGCGGGAGCGAGGACACACCATCGTGCTGTGCCATGGCACCGCGGACACTGCAATACGGTGAGCACGTGTCCCGCACGCCCCTCGCTCTCGCCGCCCTCTCCACCGCCGCCGTGCCCGGTCTCGACGCCCAGTCGGTCCGCGTCGGCGACCTTGCCGGCGACTACGACGTAGCCGTCGTCACGGGCCAGGACGACCAGGAATGGGTGGTTCGCGCACCACGCACCACGGTGGCCGGCGCGGCTCTGGAGGCGGAGATCGAGCTGCTCGACGCGCTCCGCCTGTACATCGACACGGGAGTGCTCCCGTTCGTCGTGCCGCAGGTCGCCGGCTACGCCCTGCTGCCGGAGGGCGGCCGGGCGGTGGTGCACCGGCGGATCATCGGCAGCAACCTCGACGTCGAGGCGCTGGAGCCGGGCCCCGGTCTGGCCGCCGACCTGGGCCGGGCCATCGCCGCCATCCACGAGCTGCCGACCTCCGTCGTCGAGACGTGCGGCCTGCCCAGCTACACGGCCACGGAGTACCGCGATCGGCGGCTCACGGAGGTGGACGAGGCCGCGAAGACCGGTCGGGTGCCCCCCACGCTGCTGCGACGCTGGGAGACGGCGCTCGAGGACGTGTCCCTCTGGAAGTTCAAGCCGGTCGTCGCGCACGGCGACCTGGCGCCGGACCAGCTGCTCGTGGACCGGCAGCGGGTCGTGGCGGTCTCGGGCTGGTCGGAAGCCCGTGTGGCCGACCCCGCCGACGACCTCGCCTGGCTCATCGCCGCAGCCCCGATCGAGACTGTCGACTCGATCATGGAGGCCTACCAGCTGCGCCGCACCGAGCTGAGCGACTCGCGCCTCGCGGAGCGCGCGATGCTCGTGGGCGAGCTGGCCCTCGCGCGGTGGCTGCTGCACGGCGTGCGGCACCGGCTGCCCGAGGTGGTCGAGGACGCGACGTCGATGCTGGAGGACCTGGACGAGGCGACGCTCGAAGAGGGTGCATAGTCGCGCCGCAGGCCACCCTCTCGTGGCCGACGGCGCGCGCTACTCGCCCCGGATGAGCGCCTCCAGCTCCGCCTCGTCGAGCAGCCGCTCCGGTCGGACCGTGGTGTCCGAGCCCACGTAGTAGAAGGCAGCGCTGACCTGGTCCAACGGCAGCCCGGTCCAGCGGGACCACGCCAGCCGGTACACCGCGAGCTGCACCTCGCGGGCGGCTCGCGCCGCGGCGTCGAGGGGCTCGCGGCCGGTCTTCCAGTCCACGACCACCACGGCGTCCGGCCCGCTGGCCGGGTCCCGGAAGACGGCATCCATGCGGCAGCGCAGCATGACCCCGGCCACCGGCGTCTCGACGTCGGCCTCTACCGCCACGGGCGTGCGGGCCGACCACTCGGAGCCCAGGAAGGTGTCGCGGAGCTTCTCGAGGTCCGTGTCCTCCGGGAGGTCCTCGTCCTCGGCACTGGGCAGGTCGTCGACGTCGAGCAGCGTGGCCGACGTGAAGAACTGCTCCACCCACTCGTGAAATCTCGTACCCCGCCGGGCGTGCACCGTCGGCTGCACCGGTACGGGGCGGCGCAGCTGCAGGGCGAACGCGTCGCGGTCCGCGGCCAGCCGCACAAGTCCTGACGCCGACACGTGCGCTGGGAACGCAACCTCGCGGTCCGCATGCCGGTCACGCTCGGCGAGGAGCATGCGGGCGAGGTCGACGAGGTCGTGGCCGGCCGCATCGGTGAGGGTGTCCCGCGGCGCGGTGAGCGCATCTGCCGGGAGCCGCCCGGCGGCGAGTGCGACCAGCCGTTCCTCGGCCGCCTCGTCGACGAGCCCGGCCGTGGCGCGCAGGACGTCCCGCGCGGTCCGGGGCTGGCTGCCGGCCGAGCCCGGCTCGGTTCCGGCCTGCTCGGTTCCGGCCTGCTCAGGACGCCCGTCCGGCGCGGGCCAGACCGCCGTGAGCTCTTCTGCGTTCCTGGGGTTCTCGGCATCCGGGTCCGGCATGGGGGCCCAGAGGTCTGTGGTCACCAGGCCCGCCTCGGCGAGCTCACCGAGGAACGGGGAGACGCCGCGCGGACGGCTCGCCGTGCCCCACCACGAGGCCGTGAGAAAGAGCTCCCGCCGGGCGCGCGTGAACGCCACGTAGGCCAGCCGACGCTCCTCGGCGAGGCGGTGCTCGCCGCAGTCGAGCTTGAACTCGTCCCGCAGCGCGACGAGGTCCTTGGTGTCGGAGGCGTGCTCCCAGGCGAAGGCCGGCAGGTCGTCCGCGTCACCGCGCAGGTGGTAGGGCAGCTCGCCGAGGTCGGACAGCCAGCCCGACGACGACTCCCCCGACCGCGAGCCTCTGTCCCACGTGGGGAAGGCCCCGTCGGCCAGGCCCGCCACTGCCACCGCGTCCCACTCCAGGCCCTTGGCGGCGTGCGCGGTGATCACCTGGACGGCGTCCGGATCGGGTTCGCGCACCGGCATGTCAAGGCCGCGCTCCTTCTCGCCTGCGACGCCGAGCCAGGCGAGGAACGCCCCGAGGGTCGCCGTGTCCGAGGACTGCGCGAACGACGCGGCGACGTCCCGGAACGCGTCGAGGTGCTCGCGCCCGCGATCGCTCACGGCTCCCCCGACCCCAGCGCCCGCCAGGGCGAGCGCCGTGGCTGCCTCGACATCGAGCCCGAGCGCGCGCTCAGCCTGGACCACAAGCTCGGGAAGCGAGAGGTACGTGAGGCCGCGCAGGTCGCGCAGCAGCCGGGCCAGCGCGGCCAGCCGCTGGTGCGCGTCCTCGGAGAGGACCCGCCCGTCACGGGCCGGCCTCCCCGCCACCGGAAGGTCGTCGAGCGCATCGATGATAGAGCGGTGGTCGGAGACGTCGCCCTCGACCACGCGGGGATCGTTGTCCGCGCCGCCGGCGGAGTCCTCGACGCCCTCGCTCACCGGTGCGGCCGCCGAAGCCCGGCGCGGGTCGTCCATGCGCGCCAGGTCCGCCGCCCAGGAACCCAGCGCGTGCAGGTCTGCGGCGCCGAGGTTGAGGCGCGGGCCGGTGAGCAGGCGCAGCAGCGAGTCGCCACGGGACGGGTCGTGCGCGGCCTGGAGCAGCGCGACGACGTCGACCACCTCGGGCGTGGACAGCAGCCCGCCCAGGCCCACCACCTCCACCGGAAGGCCACGGCGGCGGAGCGCCACCTCGATGGTGGCGAACTGCGCCCGCGCCCGGCAGAGAACTGCCGCCGTGGACCGTCCGTCCGGGTGCGCGCCGGAGCGCCAGCGCGCGGCCACCCACTCGGCGACGGCGTCGGCCTCCTCCTCCAGGGTGGCGGCGACGTGCGAGGACACCACGCCCTCGCCGGCTCCTGGCCGCAGGTCCAGCGGTGGCACCTCGACGTTGGTGCCAGCACCCGTCCGCGAGCGCAGCGGGCCGGACACGACGTTGGCGGCGGAGAGCACCGCGGCGTCGTTGCGCCAGGACGTCGAGAGGTAGTGGACGGCGGCGGGGACGCCGTCGTCGCGTTGGAAGCGGCCGGGGAAGCGGGCGAGGCCCGCCGCGGAGGCGCCGCGCCAGCCGTAGATGGACTGGTGGGGGTCGCCGACGGCGGTCACGGGGTGCCCCCCGCCGAACAGGCCGGACAGCAGCTCGACCTGGGCGTAGGACGTGTCCTGGTACTCGTCGAGCAGGACCACCTCGAACCGGGCCCGCTCGGCGGCGCCCACCAGCGGCACCTCGCGGGCGAGCTGGGCGGCGAAAGCGACCTGGTCGCCGAAGTCGAGCGCCTCGGCGATGCGCTTACGGTGCCGGTACTCGACGACGAGGTCCACGAACCGTGCGCGTTCGGCGACCGAGCTGATGAGCTTGTCGACGTCCTTCGTGCGCTTCTTCTGCCGCGGGCCGAGCGGGACGGACTCGAGGTGCTCGGCCATCTCGGTGAGCCGGTCGCGGGCGTCGGCGGGGTCGACGAGGTGCTCACCGAGCGCACCGGACAGGGCCACGATCGCACCGGTGACGGTGCTGACCGCCTTGTCGGTGCCGAGGTCCTCGTCCCAGGACTCCACGACCTGGGAGGCGAGCTGCCACTGCTCGGCCTGGCCGAGGAGGCGGGCGCTGGGCTCGACGCCGAGGCGGAGGCCGTGGTCGGCGACCAGCGACGCGGCGTAGGCGTTGTAGGTGGCGACGGTGGGGCGGTCGAGGTCCAGGCCCGCCAGGGCCTCGCCCGACTCCTCGCCGAGCGCCCGGTTGAGCTGCGCCAGCCGCGTCTGCACGCGCTGGGTGAGCTCGCCGGCGGCCTTGCGCGTGAACGTGAGGCCGAGCACCTGCTCGGGCTGGACCAGCTTGTTGGCGATGAGCCAGACGACGCGGGCGGCCATCGTCTCGGTCTTGCCCGAACCGGCACCCGCTACGACGAGTGCTGGCTCCAGGGGTGACTCGATGACGCGGACCTGCTCGTCGGTGGGTTCGTGGCGGCCGAGCAGCCGCGCGATCGCTCGCGCGGACAACCAGATCTCGGGCTCGGTCACTCGACCACCTTCCGTCCCTCGGGCTGCAGCGGGCAGGATCGCCGCACGGCACACATCTCGCACAGATCGTTGTTCTTCGCCGCGAACCGAGCCGCGGCCATCGTGTCGGCGGCGCCTTCGACCGTGTCGCGTGCCCAGCTGTTGCCCTCGGGGTCCGAGACCAGGGCCGGCTGGTTCCGCACGCTCGCCGACACCGTCTCGGTGCCGACATAGACGAGGCTCGCGCCCTTGCTGACGGTGCCCTCCGGCAGGTCGAGCGCACCCTGTTCCACCGCGAGCTGGTACGCACCGAGCTGTGGGTTCTCGGCTGCCTTGTCCTTGCTGGCCGCGGACTTGCCGGTCTTGAGGTCGGCGACCGTCACGCCGCCCTCGCCCGCGTCCTCGACGCGGTCGACCTGGCCGCGCAGCCGCGCGCGCCCCACCTGCAGATCGAAGTCGGCCTCGACGAGGAGTGGCTCGCCCGAGTCCGCCAGGTAGTCCGCCAGCCGCTCCACCATGCGCTCGGCACGCTTGCGGAGCTGCAGCGACGGCCATCCTTCGGGCAGCGCGAGCTCCGGCCAGCGCCGGTCCAGCTCCTTCTTCAGGTCGGTGAGCGAGCCCTTGGGGTGGCTCTGCGCTATCGAGTGCAGCAGTGTGCCGAGCGTCTGGTGCGTGTCGTCCGGCCTGGTGCCGCCCGCCGCCTCGAACGCCCAGCGCAGGGCGCACGTGGTCACCGTCTCGACCTTTGACGGCGAAACCGTCACCGTGTCCTGCGCCCCCCACAGCGGCACCTCGCTCGAGACCCCGGCCACGCCGTACCAGGTGCTCGGTTCCGCCTCGGCGACTCCCGCGGCCGAGAGGTCAGCGAGGAGCACGGCGGCGGGCTGGTCACCCGAGGCCGACAGGGCGGCCGCCCGCACCAGCTCGGAGCGGGCGGCGGCCACCACGCCGCGCAGGTCGAGCGGCGGACCGACCGCTGCCCGTCGCGGGTCGGGCCCGTCGCCGCCGTCGTCCCTCGGGGACACCAGGTCGCAGAACACGCTGGGCGCTTCCTCCGTGTCTTCGACGGCGGTGACCAGGAGGCGCCGTCGGGCGCGGGAGACAGCCACCGCGAAGGCGCGCAGCTCGTCCGTGAGGACCTGGCGCCGAGCCTCGGCGCCGACCACCCGACCGTCCTCCGACCGGCCGGCGACGAGCTCGACGAGGGCCTGCGAGCCGAGCAGGGAGTCACGCAGGCGCAGGTCGGGCCACACCCCGTCCTGCACACCGGCGACGACCACCACGTCCCACTCCCGGCCCGCGGCGCCCGGAGGCGTCAGGGCCTCCACGGCGCCGGCCCCCTGGGCGGACGCCGCCAGGGAGTCGGCAGGGAGGTCCTGCGACGCCAGGTAGTCGACGAACGCGGCGACCGGAGCGCCCGGCATCCGGTCCACGAACGTCTCGGCCGCCCGGAACAGGGCGAGCACCGCATCGAGATCCCGGTCGGCCCGCAGACCCGCCGGACCACCGGTGAGGGCGGCGGCGCTCCACCGTTCGGCGAGACCGGTCGCCGCCCACACGGCCCAGAGCACCGTCTGCGCGGTGGCACCCGGCTCCCCGGCGGCCTCGCGCCCGGCGGCGAGCACCCGGGCCACCGCGAGCGGCCCGCGTCGCACCTGGGTGGGCAGCAGCGCCGCACGTGCCGGGTCGGCCAGCACCTCCACCAGCAGCGCGTCCGAGGTACGACCGCCCCCGGCCGACAGCTCGTCGGCCCGCAGTGCGCGACGCAACCGGCGGAGCGCCACGGCGTCGAGCCCGCCGATCGGTGAGATGAGCAGCAACGCGGCCGTCTCGGGGTCCAGCACCGCCTCGTCGCCGTCGAGCTCCTCTGCGATCAGCGCCTCCAGGCTTCCCCGCGGCGCACCCGCGCAGGTCTTCACGGCCGCCAGCAGCGGCGCCACGGCGGGCTCGTCACGCAGCGGCAGGTCCGACCCGAGCAACGCGACGGGCACCGTCGCCGACACCAGCTCACGCCGTAGCGCGCCCAGCCGCGTGCCGCTGCGGGCGATGACCGCCATGCGCTCCCAGGGCGTGCCCCGCAGCAGGTGCTCGGCCCGTAGCTCCCGCGCGATCCAGGCGGCCTCCTGAGCCGCGCCGGGGAGCACGGCCACCTGGACGGACGGTGCGCGCCCTGCGGGCACCTCCGCGGCCGTGCGCGCCTCTCCCGCGGGCTCGGGGGTCTCGCCCGCGGTCGCCTCACCGGCGACACGCTCATCAGCAGCAGGCCCGTCAGCAGGCGCCTCGGCCGTGTACGCCGTCGCGCGCCGGTGCAGCGCGCTCGCCGACACTGGGATCCGGTTCGTCACCGCACGCGTGACCGCGCGCAGCTCCGGTGACTGCCGCCAGACGGTCCCCAGCACCACCGTCTCGGCGTCGAAGGCGCCGAAGGCACGGCCCGGACCAGCCGGAGCCCCGGCCCGGCCGGTGAGCCCCGGTGCGGCGCCACGGAAGGTCTGGACCGCCGAGTCCGGGTCGGAGAGCAGGACCAGACGCGCACCGTCGTCGTGCAGGACCCGCAGGAGGCGGACCGTCGCGGCCGTTGCCTCCTGGTAGTCGTCCACGACCACCAGGTCCCACGTCGGACGGGCCACCCCCGGCACCTCGTCCGACCAGGAACGCAGTGACTCGGCGGCCTCGTCGATCACGACCGCCGGGTCGTAACGGGGCCCGGCGTCGGGCGTGGCGAGGCGCAGCGCCATGGTGTCGAGGTACTCCTCGTAGAGCTGCGCGGCCATGACCCACTCCGGTCGATCGTTCGCGCGCCCCATCTCGTCGAGCTCGACCGGCCCGAGGCCCCGCTCGGCGGCACGCATCAGCAGGTCACGCAGCTCCTGGCGCAGGCCGCGCAGGCCGAGCGACTCCTCCGGCAGGCCCACCGGCAACACGAGCGGCCGCCCCTCCCCTGCCACATGGCCGGCGAGCAGCTCGGCCAGCACCAGGTCCTGCTCCGGTCCTGAGACCAGGGTGGGGGTGGGCTGCTCAAGGGCCGCGGCCCGCTTGTGGAGCACCGCGAACGCGGCCGACGACGCCGTGCGCACCATCGGCGCGCCGACCGTCTGCCCGGCCCGCGCCGCCACCTCGTCCCGCAGCCGCGCCGCCGCACGCCGGGACGACGCGAGGACCAGCACGCGCTCCGGCCGCACACCCGAGGAGAGGGCCCGCACGGCAACCTCGCAGGTGACCGTGGTCTTGCCCGAACCCGGGGCGCCGAGGACCAGCGTCGCGCGGTGGCTCAGCGCAGCCTCGGCGGCGGCGGCCTGGGTGTCGTCGAGCGGCACGGAGACGGCCACGTCGGGACGGGTCCCTGGCGGCGTCAGCCGAGGTGCGAGAGCGAGGGTCGGTGTCACGCGGACGATCGAACCACGAGCCACTGACACTCCCTGACGCCCCGCGCGGAGGCGTCACGAATGCCCGATTCGTCCGGCGCGGCCCGGTCAGCCCGCGTCGGGTACGGGCCAGGGCTCCGGGACGCAGCCGCTCGTCGTCGTGGTCTGCTGGACCATGACCGTCGCGTGCTCGCCCTCGCCTGCGCACACGTCGTGCCGGTACCCGATGACATGCCCCACCTCGTGGTTCACGAGGTACTGCCGGTAGCGGGGGGTGCTCTCCCACGCCTGGGATCCCGTGGCCCAGCGCTTGAAGTTGAGCACCGCGGTCTCCTCGATGCCGCACGAGAGCTCGCCGATCGTGTCCAGCGGGAGGCAGAGCTCGTCGGTGGTGCCGGGGCTCGCGAGCACGACGCGGGCGTCGTACCGCGCCGAGTCGGTCCAGGCGAAGGTGGAGCCGTCCGCCGCGTTCCAGCCGCGCGGGTCGTTGAGGGTGGCCAGCACCGACTCCGCGAACACCTCCGGGTCCACCGCCAGTCCCTTCTCGACGGCGATCTGGACCCGCCAGACCTTCCCGTCGGCGGGCGCGCGGCGGGACCCGCTCGCCACGACGAGCTTGCCCGACAGCTTCTGCTCGACGACGACCTTCGGACCGAGCAGCCCGGAGCCCGGCTCCGGCGTCGGACCGACGCTGGGGCTCGGGCTCGGGCCGGGTGACGGCGGCGCGGGCTTCTCGGGGGCCGAACCGCCCGCCGATGCCGAGGCAACGGGCGCGGGCAGCCCGGAATCCACCGGTTCCGGCAGGCCTTCCGCTCCGGCGGCGCCGATCCCTGACCCCGTGCCCGAGGCGATGTCGGCCTCCGACGAGAGCGCCTGCGCAGGGGGCGACGTGCGGTTGCCGGACCTGGCGGCCTCGTACGCGCCCCGCACCGCGTCGCCGGCCTCGACGCCCAGGCTGTCCTCGACCGCCCCGGCCACGACGGCGGCGGACGCGTCCGGCTCGGTGCTCATGGTCGCCGCCATGCCGCCGCCCAGCCCTGCCGCGAGGCACAGGCTGAGCGCGATCACCGAGCGCCGGGGGTTCTGGGCCGGACGCCGCTTGCCGCTCCGGGCCGCGGAACGACCGGAGCCCACGTCCTCCGACCCGGGGCCGGCGGGCACGCCGCCAGTGGCGTGCCTGCCGGTACGCCGGTGGGAGGACGAGCTGCTCACGCCGACCATGGTGCCACGCACACGTCCGTGGGCCCATGCCTCTGTCCACAGGGAGCCACGTAGGTGCATGGGGAGCCCACCCAGCAGCGTCCCGCGCCGTCCGGTGGGCCGGATGGCGCACGTCCTGTCGGCTCACGGCGAAACCGAGGGCCGACGGCACCGGAGCGTGACTAGGATCGACAGGCCGGGTCCCCGGACCACCGGGCACACGGCGCAATCCCCGACCGAACTGGAGTAAACGTGGACGTCACCATCGGTGTGCAGCACCTGCCGCGCGAGGTCGTGGTCGAGACGGACGAGAGCGCGGACGCCGTCGCGACAGCCGTCAAGAAGGCCCTGACCGGTGGCCCCCTCGAGCTCACCGACTCCCGTGGCCGTCAAGTGATCATCCCCGGCGCCGCGATCGGCTATGTCGAGATCGGCTCCGAGGAGCAGCGCAAGGTCGGCTTCGGCGCGGTCTGAGCGAGTTGTCCCTGACGCCAGGTGGCGGACGGCACGCCGACAGCGGCCGTCCGCCACGTGGCGTTCATTACTAACGGGCTGGTTGACGTGTTTCGCTAACCGCGCGGAAACATCGTGCGCGTACCATGAATGGCGTACATCGGTTGCCCGGTCGTCACGTTCCGACCCCCGAGCCTGTGCTTCGGTCTTCCCAGGAGGCCGCCCCGACAGGACGCGCAGCCTGGGTCAATCCCGGCGCGCGATGATTTTCACGATCGGCTGCCGCACGAAGGCGCGATCGCCGGGCCATGAGGGCCCACCGCGCCGCGAGAGATGAAGGCGCCAGTGACTACCACAGACACCCCGGCCGCAGACGCGGTCATCACGACAAGTCCCGAGCCGACGATCAGCTCAGGGCCCGACTACTCCAGCCCGTCCGCCATCCAGGCGCAGAACGTGACGTTCGCGGACTTCGGTGTCCGCCCCGAGATCGTCGCCGCGCTCAACGACTCGGGCATCACCCATCCGTTCCCCATCCAGGCGATGACCCTGCCCGTCGCGATGAGCGGGCACGACATCATCGGCCAGGCGAAGACCGGTACCGGCAAGACGCTCGGCTTCGGCGTACCGCTGCTGCACCGCGTCGTCGCCCCCGGTGAGCCCGGCTACGACGAGCTCGTCGCCCCCGGCAAGCCGCAGGCCGTCGTCGTGGTCCCCACGCGCGAGCTCGCCGTGCAGGTCGCGAACGACCTGAGCACAGCGTCCTCCCACCGCAGCGTCCGGATCGTCCAGGTCTACGGCGGTCGCGCCTACGAGCCGCAGATCGAGGCCATGAAGTCCGGCGTCGACGTCGTGGTGGGTACGCCCGGCCGCATGATCGACCTGCTCAACCAGGGCCACCTGACGCTGCTCCGCGCGGCGACGGTCGTGCTCGACGAGGCCGACGAGATGCTCGACCTCGGGTTCCTGCCCGATGTCGAGAAGATCCTGGCCCGCACCCCCGCGCAGCGGCACACCATGCTGTTCAGCGCGACCATGCCCGGCGCGGTGGTCTCCATGGCCCGCCGCTACATGAAGCAGCCCACGCACATCCGGGCCGCCGAGCCGGACGACCAGGGCGCGACCGTCAAGAACATCAAGCAGGTCGTGTACCGGGCCCACGCACTGGACAAGATCGAGGTGCTGGCTCGCCTGCTCCAGTCCGAGGGCCGCGGCCGCAGCATCGTGTTCGCGCGCACCAAGCGCACGGCCGCGAAGGTCGCGGACGAGCTGCAGACCCGCGGCTTCGCCTCCGGCGCCATCCACGGCGACCTGGGCCAGGGCGCCCGTGAGCAGGCGCTGCGCGCGTTCCGCAACAACAAGATCGACGTGCTCGTCGCCACAGACGTCGCCGCCCGCGGCATCGACGTCGACGACGTCACGCACGTGGTCAACTACCAGTGCCCGGAGGACGAGCGCATCTACCTGCACCGGGTGGGCCGCACCGGCCGCGCGGGCAACACCGGTACCGCGGTCACCTTCGTGGACTGGGACGACGTGCCGCGCTGGTCGCTCATCGACAAGGCGCTCGAGGTCGGCTTCCCGGAGCCGGTCGAGACGTACTCCACGTCGCCGCACCTGTTCGCCGACCTGAACATCCCCGAGGGCACCAAGGGCCGCCTGCCGCGTTCCGCGCAGCACCTCGCCGGGCTGGACGCCGAAGACGTCGAGGACCTCGGCGAGACCGGCAAGCGCAACAGCGCCCCGCGCTCCGGCGGCGGACGCACCGGCGGCGGTCGCTCCGGCGCACCCCGCTCGGGCGGACGGCAGGGCAGTTCGCACAGCGAGCCGCGCACGGCCCCCCGGCACGACGGCGGAGCCCCGGCCCCCGCCCGCGCCGACTCGGGTGAGCGCCCGGCGCCGAGCGGCGAGGAGGAGGCAGGCCAGCGCCGCCGTCGGAGCCGCAACCGCCGTCGCACGCGTGGCGGTCAGGCGCAGGACTGACCCTTGTCCGACGATGAGTTCGGTCGGATGGGATGAGATCGGTCAGTTGATTGACCGATCTCAT
>NZ_JBEZZF010000019.1:0-84642 GCF_040639055.1 Promicromonospora sp. NPDC023987
GGGGCAACGGCGGACCGTCGAACGGACCGGTGTACGCCGAGTCAGGGCCGCAGGCCTTCGCTACCGCTTCGCCCTCACGGTGGCACTCTCCGCGGAGACCGCGACGCCCGGGAACGCACCCGGACGCGACGCCGTCACCTCGACCGACATCCGGTGCCCGACGTCGGCGCTCGTCAGCCGTCGCGTCTGGCGGGTCGCGCCGGCCACCGGCTCACCGTCCCGCAGCCACTGGTAGCTGAACGTCAGCCCGTCCTTGTCCCATGTGCCGGGGGTCCCGGCCAGGGTGCCGCCGACAGCCGCCTTGCCCCGCACCTTCGGCGGGCGCACCGAATCCGGCTGCTCGCCGTCGTAGGTGAGCGGGTCGACGCTCGTGAGCGTCGGCACCACGTCGTTCATCGTGCCGTCGTCGTTGAAGGTCAGCCGGTCGATGGTGGTCTCCCGGTGGGTCCCGTCGCCGCCCGGCATCCCGAACCGGTGGTAGGCGATGTACCACTCGTCGGTGCCTGGCACCTGGATGATCGAGCTGTGCCCGGTCCCGAGGATGCCCTGGCTCGGGTCCTTCTCCAGGATGACGCCGCGGTAGGTCCACGGTCCGTGCACGCTGGTGGCCGTGGCGTAGCCGACCCGGTAGTTCGCGGACCCGGTGTCATCGATCGAGTAGGTCAGGTGGTAGAGCCCGTCGCGGTAGTTGAGGAAGAGGCCCTCGCGGAAGTCGGGGAGGCCGCTGATCCGCTGGAGCGTGTCCTGCTTGATCGAGAGCATGTCGTCGCTCAGCTCGGCGTAGACCGGTCCGTTCGACGGTCCGCCGTTGCCCCAGAACAGGTAGAACTTCCCGGTCTCCGGGTCCTCGAACGCGGCCGGGTCGATGGCCTGGCCGGACGTCACCGCCTCGTTGTTGAGGATCATCGCCTCCGGCTGCGCGGTGAACGGCCCCTCGGGGCTGTCGGCCACGGCGACGCCGATGGTCTTGCGGTCGTACCTCGGGTTGTGGCCCGAGAAGTAGAAGTAGTACTTGCCGTCGCGCTCGATGATGGTGGGCGCCCAGGCGTTGCCGCTGGCCCACGGCACGTTGCCGTTCTCGCCGTCGAGGGTCAGGAACGGCTCGTCCGAGCGCTCCCAGTCGGCCAGGTCCTTCGACTTCCAGACGTAGAAGTCCTTGCCACCCCAGCCCGCGACGCCGTCGGTGGTCACGTAGAGGTAGTAGTAGTCGCCGAACTTCGCGATGTTCGGGTCGGCGTACAGGCCGGGCAGGACCGGCGACCGCATCTCGACCGCACGCACCGTCCAGGCCCGCGTCGCGCCGTCCTGGGCCGTGACCGTGAACGTCCTCGGTGCCGACAGGTCGATCGGGCCCGTCGGCTCCGGCGAGACCGTCGACGTCGACACGACCTCGAAGGCCGGCTCCAGCGCCGTCCGGTCGGTGCCGGGCGTGACCGGCAGGGTCACGGTCGACGTCGCGGCGTCGATCACGGCCGGGACCTTGAGGCTGTCGAGCTCCACACCGGTGATGGCGGTCGGGTCCGCCCCGAGCTCCCGGACCTCGTCGGCCGGCAGGGCCCGGTTGTAGATGCGGAAGTCGCGCACCTTGCCCTGGAGGTACTTGTCGGCGGTGTAGCTGGACCGGCCGATGTAGTTGGCGGTGGTCCGGCCGTCACCGATGTCGCCGGGCTCGATCGTGACGCCGGTCTTCTTGCCTACCTCGACGCCGTCGAGGTAGAGCGTGGCGGTGCCGTCCTGGAGCGTGTACGTCAGCGTCTTCCAGGCCCCGCGGGGCAGCGCCGACCCGGAGGTCACTGTCTGTTCGGTGCTCCAGTTCCCGGTAGCGATCGAGGTCCGGTAGCTGTTGCCGGTCGTGAACAGGTAGCCGTTGCCGACGCCGGCGCCGTCCGTGTTGCCGAGGCCCCAGATGAAGTACGGCGTCGCCTGGGCCGGGTCCAGCCAGACCTCCGTCGAGACGGTGATCGCGTCGAGCCCCGCCATCATGTCGTTCGGCAGTTGCACGTGGCCGTCGGTGCCGCCGAGGTCCAGCGCGCCGTCGGCCCAGGTGGCGTCCCCGCTGACGACGCCGTCGTACCCGTGGCCGGTGCTGTCCGTGGCGACGGTGCCGGAGGACTCGTCGAGGTCGTACTGCGCGACCAGGCCGTTCTCGTCGGCGACGACGGGCGTGGGCTCCTCCGGGACCACTATGCCCTCGCGCAGCGCGGCGAGCTCGGTCGCCGTGACCGGGATGACGGTGCCGTGGCGCGGGCTGGCCGGCAGGTCGTAGTCGGGGGCGACCTGCCAGTCCGGGTTCTCGAGGTCGTCCGTGCCGAGCGGGATGTAGCCGCGGCCGCCGTACTCGTCGACGAACAGGTAGTACGGCGATCCGGAGGTGTCGCCAGGGTTGGCCTCGAAGACGGTCGGACCCTCGACGGCGGAGGTGCCGGCGTCGCGGCCGATGCAGGCGTCCATGAACTCCCACGCCGGGTCACCCGGCCGGTCGACGGCGGTCAGCGTCGCCGACTTCTCCTGGATGATGTCGGAGCAGCCGGTCCCGCCGCCCCCTTCGTCCTTGGTGAAGCGGTAGTAGGTGTCGTTCTCCTTGATGACCGTGGAGTCGATCCGGGACTCGCCGCGGTCCTGCCAGATCTTCGCCTCGCTGAACGTCACGAAGTCGCGAGTGGTCGCGTAGAGCATCCGGTTGTAGGCGCTGCCGGTGTGGTCGGGGTCGTCCTCCGCGTACAGCTTCGACGCCCAGAAGACGACGTACTGCTGGAGCGACTCGTCCCAGTACGCCTCGGGCGCCCAGGTGTTGCCGGCGTTGTCGGGCGAGACCTTGACGTGCCGCTGCTCGGACCAGCTGATCAGGTCCGTGGACTCCCAGATCTCCAGGTACTTGCTGCCCTGCCGCTGCGCGGCGTCCCAGTCGCCGTCACGGCCGATGGACAGGTCCGTGGCGATCAGGAAGAAGCGGTCGCCCTCGGGCGAGCGGATCAGGAACGGGTCGCGCAGGCCGAGCGTGCCCTCGGTCGACTCGAGCGTGGGCTGCCCATCGTTGAGCTCGTCCCATGTCAGGGCGTCGTTGCCGCGGCTCGCCGCGAAGTAGATCTTCTCGCCGGCGACCGAGTTCCCGGTGAAGTAGCTGAAGGCATAGCCCTCGTACGGCGCGGCGGCCGGCTGCTCCCGCACGGTGAGGGGGATCTCGCGGGTCGCGGTCGCACCGCCGACGTCGGCGGTAGCGGTCAGGGTGACCCGCGCGTCCCCCGCGCCGTGCGCGGGACGTCGGACGATGCCGTCGGTCGCGACGACGGCGGGGTCGGACGACGCCCAGCTCACCGCCGCGCCGTCCAGGCCGGACGACGGCAGGGTCAGGTGGCCGCGGACGTCGTCGGCGTGGACGACGCTGAGCGCGGCTGCCGCGGCGTCGGCCTCGGACTGCGCGTCCGAGCCGGCGGCGGCGGTGGTGGTCTCGGACATCGTGATCTCCGGGGCGGCGGACGTCTCCTGGGACGTCGCGGCGCTTGCTGGAAGGAGCGGGAAGAGACTCCCGAGCAGTGCCACGACGGCGCCGACGGCGACCGTACGGAGGGGCAGCCGGGACGGACTGGTGCTTCTTTGCACGGTGACCTCGCGAGAATGTGAACGTTAACAGTGGCGTTATACGACCATCGGCGGATCACCCTGTCAAGCCCTCCCAGAAGATCCGCGGCGGCCTCCGGGCGGAAAAACCTGGCGCGCTCCGGGGCTCGTTCGTAGGGTCGGCCGCGATGAGTGCCATGACCATGAACGTGACCATGAACGTGATGATCAGAGAGCGTTCCGCCCGCTAGCGGCGCGGAACGCACACTCACACCCAGCGCGTGCCCCGCGCCGCCGGCTCCCGCCGGGCGGCGCTCTTGTGCTGCCCGGAACTCGAGTACCGACGACCTCCGGAGCACACCATGTCGCGCGACCATTCCTCACGTACCCCTGCCCGAAACTCCGCACGCACCGCCTCGGCCGAGGGTGCGGCGCGCCTCCACGACCTGCCGGGCGGAGCCCATGAGCTGGGCCAGAACCTCCTGGTCGACCGGCAGGTCGTCGACCGGGTGGTCAGGCTCGTCGCCGACGGCGACCGCCCCCTGGTCGAATGGGCCGCCGGCCGCGGAGCCATGACCCTGCCCCTCGCCCGGCTGGGCCGCCCGCTCGAGGCGGTCGAGATCGACCCGCGCTCGGTCGGCCGGCTGGGCCGCGTCGCCCCCGGCAACGTCACCGTGACGAGGGGCGACATCCTGCGCCACGCGCCGCCGTCGGCCCCCTACGATCTCGTGTGCAACGTGCCGTTCCACCTGACCACCCCGGTGCTGCGACGCCTGTTCACGCTGACCGGTTGGCAGCGCGCCGTGCTCATCACGCAGTGGGAGGTCGCGCGCAAGCGCGCCGCCGTCGGGGGCGCGACGCTCCTGACCGCCCAGTGGTGGCCGTGGTTCTCGCCCCGCCTGGACCGCCGCATCCCCGCCGGGGCGTTCCGGCCGCGGCCGAGCGTGGACGCCGGCCTGCTCGTGATCGACCGCCGGGCGGACCCGCTGCTGCCCCCGCGCGAGCAGCGCGCCTATCAGCGCTTCGCGGCGGCCGTGTTCAACGGACGCGGCCGTGGCCTCCAGGAGATCTTGGTGCGGCACGGGCTCGCACGGGGCGACGTCCGGCGGTGGGCGCGCGAGCACGGCGTCGGGCCGAACGCGCTGCCTCGTGACCTGGACGCCGGGGCCTGGGTGGGGGCGTACCGCATGGCCGTCCGGTGATCTGCACCGAGCTGACCAGGGCTATCACGTGATTTTCAGCGAATCGTCATGTCGGTGCTGTCGAATGGGGCCATGATTGAGAGCGCACCTCGCCGCCCCCGCCGTCGCTGGATCGTCGCTGTCACCTCGGTGGTCGGTGGGCTTGTCGTTCTCGGCGTGCTCGGTGAGGTCGTCCTGCGCTACATCATCGACGACCGGATCGAGAGCGCGGCGGCGGAGCTGCCACCCGGGATGTCGGTCGCCCGGGACGACACCCCGGCCCTCTGGCAGGTGGCTACCGGACGAGCCACGCTGCGGGTCGAGGTGCCGGCCCAGGCCCTCAGCGACGCCGCGCGCGAGGCCACCGACCTAACCGACGTGGAGGTCACGCCGGCGTCGGACGGCCTGGTCGCCCGGTTGCCGCTGACCGTCGCGGGGACCGAGCAGACCGTCGACGTGCTGTTGTCCGTGGCGGCCGAGGATGGCCGAGCCGTGCTGCGGGCGGACAGCGTCCAGCTCGGCGGGCTCACGCTCCCGGTGGACACGCTGGCGGAACAGCTCGACGTCGCCGAGCTCGACCAGCTCGCCGAGGGCGTGGAGTTCCCCGAGGGCGAGAGCCCGGTCGAGATCTCGTCGGCGCAGGCGACCGCTGAGGGGCTGGAGCTGGGAGCCGAGGTGGCGATGTGGTGAGCGAGCGTCGGTCCGAACACGTACCCGTTCCGCTCTGAAGGTCCGCTTCCAGGATGCACTCAGGCACGGATTCCGCAGCGTTCCCATGCCCAAGCGCATTCTGGAAGCGGACTCACCCGGACTCACCCGGACTCACCCGGACTCACCCCGGACTCACCCCGGACTCGCCCTGCGGACCACCTCGACCGGATCCCACCGAGGCGGGCGTCAGCTGAGGACCAGGCTCGAGATCTTCCCGTCCCGCAACTCGAACCTGAACGGCCCGGTCCCGTTGAACCGGTTGCTCGTCACCTTGATGTTCGCCGTGTACTCGCCGTGCGCGGACCCGGGCAGCACGGAGATCAGCTCGAACTGGCTCTGCATCCCGATGTTGTCGGTCTCGTTCCAGCTCCGGACGCCGTCGGGGCCGTGGAACTCACGCCCCCAGTCGTTCAGGTAGGCGTCGTCCGTGAAGGTGGCCACGAATCGTTCGGTGTCGGCCGCGTTCGTGGCGTCGATGAAATCCTGGATGACGGGTGGGACGACGGCGGGCGGGTCGTTGACAGCCATACAAGCCTCCAAGGCGTTCGGTCTCCTCGACCTTAAGCACAGTTCGCCCCGCCAACCAGGGCTCGGCGATCCTCCCCTGGTGAGCGTGCCGCGTGCCCGACGCCGGGCGTAGACCTACGACGCGCCGAGGAGCCGGAGTTCGTAGAACCGCCAGAGGTGCTGCAGCTCCGCGGGGATCTCGGAGCCCTCGTAGGGCGGGCGCTCCGTGAACCCGCGCGACTCGTAGAGCCGGTGGGCCTCGCGCATGAAGCGGTTGCTGTCGAGCCGGACCGTCGGCGCCCGCAGGCCGTCGCGGGACAGCTCCAGCAGCCAGTCCAGCATCGCGGAACCCGCGTGCGTACCGCGATGGTCCGGGCGCACGAACATCCGCTTGATCTCGACGGCGCCGTCGTCCTGTATCCGCAGGGCCGCTACCCCGACCGCCGAACCGCCGACCTCGGCCCTACCCAACCCAGAACCGCCCACCTCAGAACCGCCCACCTCGGCGAGCGCGATCACCCCGCCCGGCCGGCGGAAGCGGTCCAGCGCCTCGGCCGTGTGCTGTGCGTCGCCGGACATCGCGAAGCCGTACGTGCGCTCGAACGTCGCGAGCGCCCACGTCATGTACTCCGTCATGAGCTCGAGCACGACGGCGTCGTCCTGGGCGGACGCCTCGCGGATCCGCAGCCCGTTCACCATGCCCGTTCCTCCCCTGACCGCGTCCTGACCGTGGCCGAACTCTAATCGTTTCACCAGGTAGTTTTCGCCCGGACGGCCTCCGCACAGTGTTCCTGCACGCGCCGTGGCGGGCTCCGCCAGGCGCACCCGCCGAGCACCTGGAGGAACCCATGTCCATCCGTGCGCACAAGCGCAGTCTCACGCTGGCCGTCACCGCGGCGCTGGTCGCTCCGTTCGCCATGGTCGCGGCGGTCGCCGCGGACACCGTCACCGCGCCCCCGGCAGCCGCCCACGGGTCGGTGACCGACCCGCCCACCCGCAACTACGGATGCCTCGAGCGCTGGGGAGACGACCACCTCAACCCGGAGATGGCCGACCTCGACCCGATGTGCTGGGGAGCCTGGCAGCACGACCCCAACGCCATGTGGAACTGGAACGGCCTGTACCGGGAGAACGTGGGCGGCAACCACGAGGCGGTCATCCCGAACGGCCAGCTCTGCTCGGGCGGACGCACCCAGTTGCCGCGGTACGACTACATGGACACCCCCGGCGCGTGGATCGCCAAGGACGTTCCGCAGCAGTTCCACCTCACCCTGACCGACCAGGCGCAGCACGGCGCCGACTACCTGCGCATCTATGTGTCGGAGCCAGGCTTCGACCCGACGACGGAGGCACTCGGCTGGGACGACGTCCAGCTGGTCAAGGAGACCGGCGCGTACCCGGCGCAGGGCACGTACGAGACCGACGTCAACCTGTCCGGGCGCAGCGGGCGGGCCGTCCTGTACACGATCTGGCAGGCCTCCCACCTCGACCAGCCGTACTACCTGTGCTCGGACATCAACATCGGCGGCGCGGCAGCCGAGTCCGACACGACCGGCGCCACGGTCGGGACGACGGCGGCCCCGGTCGGTCGCCTCGGCCAGGTCGCCGCCTGATCGGAACACGGCCCTGAGCACCGTTGAGCCACCCGTCGGCCTCGACCCTTCAGTGGGCCGGGGCCGACGCGGCGTCCGGCGGGATCAGCACCCGTTGCGGGCCGCTCGGCGACCGCCCGAAGTATCGACATGATCGATACCTGAGACAGATCTTGTCTCAGAGTCGTTCCCCACGTAATCTGCACCAGGCGGGCGGTTCGCTCGCCTGGAACAGCAGCCGCGCGGCCACTCGGCCGCCCCACGCAGGGAGGACGTCTTGAGCACCGTGCGCTCCGCACTCCCCACCTCGTCCTTCCGGGTCGCCACGCACTGGATGTGCGTAACCGACTGCTGCCCCCGAGGCTGTCTGTAGAGCGTCCGTCTTCGCGTCCGACCACGCCGGCACCGCCGAGCGTGGCCAGGCGCCAGCGCGATGCTCCGGCCCCGACACAGCCACAGACGCTCCACGCCAGCACCGAGGCACACGTTCGCACGGCCCCGGGACGACGTCGGACAAGCACGATCCCTGCCAGCCACACCCGCCATACCCGCCACACAGCGAAGGAAGAACAATGGCCCGCATCTACGACGACGCGACCAAGCTGATCGGCAACACGCCGCTCGTCAAGCTCAACAAGCTGACCGAAGGCCTTGAGGCCACCGTCCTGGCCAAGCTCGAGTTCTACAACCCGGCCAACTCAGTGAAGGACCGCATCGGCGTCTCCATCATCGACGCCGCCGTGGCCTCGGGTGAGCTGAAGGAGGGTGGCACGATCGTCGAGGGCACCTCAGGCAACACGGGCATCGCCCTGGCCTGGGTAGGCGCTGCCCGCGGTTACAAGGTCGTCCTGGCGATGCCGGAGACGGCGTCGAAGGAGCGTCGCGCCCTGCTGCGTGCCTACGGCGCCGAGCTCATCCTGACGCCGGGACCCGAGGGGATGAAGGGCGCGGTGGCCGCGGCCGAGAAGATCGCCGCGGACCGCCCGGGCGCCGTCCTGGCCCGGCAGTTCGCCAACGAGGCCAACGTGCGGATCCACCGCGAGACCACCGCCGAGGAGATCTGGGCCGACACGGACGGCGCCGTCGACATCGTCGTGGCCGGCATCGGCACGGGCGGCACCATCTCCGGCGTGGGCCAGGTGCTCAAGGAGCGCAAGCCCGACGTCAAGATCGTCGCGGTCGAGCCGGAGGAGTCGCCCATCCTGAACGGCGGCGCCCCCGGCCC
Source organism: Promicromonospora sp. NPDC023987 (assembly GCF_040639055.1). Taxonomy (NCBI): domain Bacteria; kingdom Bacillati; phylum Actinomycetota; class Actinomycetes; order Micrococcales; family Promicromonosporaceae; genus Promicromonospora; species Promicromonospora sp. NPDC023987. The sequence goes on from NZ_JBEZZF010000019.1 coordinate 8,775, forward strand.
GCACAAGATCCAGGGCCTCGGCGCCAACTTCGTGCCGGAGATCCTCGACACCAAGGTGTACGACGAGGTCCTCGACGTGAACGTCGGTTCGGCCATCGAGTTCGCGCGCCGCGCCGCCCAGGAGGAGGGCCTGCTCGTCGGCATCTCGTCGGGCGCCGCGCTGTCCGCCGCCCTGGAGGTCGCGAAGCGGCCGGAGAACGCGGGCAAGACGATCGTCGTGGTCATCCCCGACTTCGGCGAGCGTTACCTGTCCACCCCGCTGTTCGAGGGCCTGGTCGACTGATGACGGGGGTGCGCGGGCTGTTCCAGGTCCTCGCCGAGGACCTTGACGCCGCGCGCGCCCACGACCCCGCCGCGCGGTCCCGACTGGAGGTCGCCCTCGCCTACCCGGGCGTGCACGCTCTCTGGGCCTACCGCGCGGCGCACCGGCTGTGGCGGGTACCGACCATGCGCCTGCCCGCGCGGCTGCTCTCGCAGCTCGCGCGGGCGGCGACCGGGATCGAGATCCACCCGGGCGCCCGGCTGGGGCACCGGCTGTTCATCGACCACGGGATGGGTGTGGTGATCGGCGAGACCACGGTGGTGGGCGACGACGTCATGCTCTACCACGGCGTCACGCTGGGCGGCCGGTCGCTCAACCGGGGCAAGCGGCACCCGACCCTCGGCGACCGGGTGACCGTCGGCGCCGGCGCGAAGATCCTGGGCCCCGTGTGGGTCGGTGACGACGTGCAGATCGGCGCCAACGCCGTCGTCGTGAAGGACGTACCCGCCGGAGCCGTCGCGGTGGGGATTCCCGCGCGGATCCGGGTCCCGAACGCGCCGGTGGCGGACCGCCCTCGCAACGAGGACCCGTCGGAGCTCATCGAGTACGTGATCTGAGCCGACGGCCCGTGTGGTCGGTAGAACGTCAGGAGATCGGCAGCTCGGGCTGCCGATCTCCTGACGTTTTGCCGACCACTCTGCTCCGCTCAGCGCAAGCGGTCCGCGTGCTCCTCAGCCAGTGCGTGGGGCGCCCTGGCGAGCCAGGCATCGACCAGGGCCTCCCGCAGCACGTCCTCGCCCACGACGTCGAGCTGCACCAGCACGGCCGGAAAACCGGCGAAGTGCGAGATCGTGAAGAACCCCGGCCGCGCCTCGGCCAGGACGGCTTCCTTCTCCTCGAGGTCCTCGACCATGACGCCGAGGATCGGGCCCGTCGGGACGGGCTCGTCGCCGAAGCGTTTGAGGTCGGCCTTGCTGAACGGCCGCTCCCACGCGAAGCTCTTGCCCGCCACGGACCAGGCGCGGTGTCGGTAGCTCGTGCCCTCGGTGCTCTCGGGCAGCGCGAGGGCGAGCCGGGCGACGTCGTCGTAGGTGGCCACTCCCCCACGGTACTCAAGGCGCCCGAAGAGACCGGTAGGGTGTGGCAGTACCTGGGACGCGTCGTCTCAGGTATGACGTTCCCACGACGAGGTGACCCCCATGCGCATCGGATTTCAGACCGGTTACTGGTCCCGCAAGCCCCCCAAGGGCATCCAGCAGTTCATCCAGGCCGCCGACCGGCTCGGCCTCGACTCGGTCTGGACCGCGGAGGCCTACGGCTCCGACGCCTTCTCCCCCTTGGCCTGGTGGGGCTCCCGCACCAAGAACGTGCGGTTGGGCACCGGCATCGCCCAGCTCTCGGCCCGCACGCCGACGGCGACCGCCATGCAGGCCCTCACGATGGACCACCTGTCCAAGGGCCGGTTCGTGCTCGGGCTCGGTGCCTCCGGGCCGCAGGTCGTCGAGGGCTGGTACGGCCAGCCGTACAAGCGGCCGCTGGCCCGCACGCGCGAGTACGTCGACATCGTGCGGCAGGTGATGCGCCGCGAGGCTCCCGTGACCCACGACGGCTCCTTCTACCAGCTGCCGCTGTCCGCCGAGGCACCCGGGGCGATGGGCCTCGGCAAGGCCCTCAAGCCGACGGTGCACCCGTTCCGCCCCGAGATCCCGATCGTGCTGGCAGCGCAGGGCCCCAAGAACGTGGCACTCGCCGCCGAGATCGCCGACGGCTGGATGGCCGGCTTCTACGCCCCCCGGATGGACGACGAGTTCCGGGCGCTCCTCGCCGAGGGCTTCGACGTGCGGTCCGAGGAGCGTTCACCGGCCGGCGGGTTCGAGGTCGCGGCGACCGTCCCCGTCGTCGTGCGGGACGACGTCGAGGCCGCCGCCGACGTCATCCGCCCCCACATCGCCCTGTACGCGGGCGGGATGGGCGCCAAGGAGGCGAACTTCCACAAGCAGTCGCTCGACCGGCTCGGCTACAAGGAGCCGCTCGACAAGGTGCAGGAGCTGTTCCTCGCCGGGCGCAAGGACGAGGCGGCCGCGGCCGTACCGACCCAGCTCGTGGAGGAGATCGCGCTGGTCGGGCCGGTCGACAAGATCCGCCGCGAGCTGCCGACCTGGGAGAGCACGGCGATCACGACGATGCTCGTGCAGGGTGACCCGGCCTCGATGCTGGCGCTGCTGTCGGCGTCGCAGGACAGCACGCCGGCGGGCCGCACCCGCCGGACGGCGTCCGCCCTCCTCGCGAAGCTCGCCCCGACCAAGGTCTGACCGTTGAGTGCTGGATATTCGCCCTGTTTCGGGCGCTGAGAGGACAAATATCCAGCACTCAACGAGGGCCGTGCGGCCGTGGTGGCTCCCGCGCGCTCCATGGGTCACGTAGTGCTCGTTCAGTGGGTGCTAGGAGGCGTGAATAGCGTTCACCTGAGTACCAGGTTCGCCAGTTGAACTGAACAGTTCGGCGAGGGTGAACTACACCTACGTGAGGTGAACGTTCTTCAGCCCCGCTGGCACCCTCGTCAGGGGCGCACCTCACCGTCGGGCGGCTCGTCGCCCGACGGCTCGTCGTCGGGAAACCAGACCGCACGCCGCAGGTTCACGCGGCGCCCGTCCCGGGAGAGCGGACAGCCCTCGGCACGCAACGTGTCCAGGGCCTCGGTCAGGTGGTGCTGGGGCGGTGAGCCCGCGGCGTTGACGACGCGCCACCACGCGACACGTTCGCCGTCCGGCGGTGGTGCGTCGTCGGCGTCGGCATCGGCGTCGTCCGGTACGAGGTGTGCGTACCGGTCCCCGGACCCGGCCATGACACTCCCGACCTGGCGCGGTCCGCCGCGGCCGAGCCGCTCGCCCACGATTTCCGCGATCAGCCCGTACGTCATGGCTCGGCCGGACGGGATGCGCCGCACGATGTCGAGCACGGCGGCGGCGTACTCGTCGACGTCGGTGAGCTGGGGTCCGGGCGGCGAGTCGGTCACGATGCGATGGTAGACGCGTCGGCCCGGCGGAAATCCCTTGCCGTGAGTGCGACGATCGCACCATGGCACTTCCCCAGACGGCCCTGCCCGCCGGATATCGCTGGCGCACCCTGACGCCGGACGACCGCCGCCTCGTGACCGAGCTGGACACCTGGGCGTTCCCGTCAGGAACGTCCCACGACGACCTCGACGCCGCTCCGTCGCCCCTGGCCTGGGACCGCACGATCGGGATCGAGGCGGACGGATCCGAGGGGCTCGTCGCATTGCACGCGTCGTACCCGTTCGAGCACTTCCCGGTGCCAGGTGCCGAGCTGCCGACGGCCGGGCTGACCTGGGTGGGCGTGCACCCCCAGCACCGCCGTCGCGGCCTGCTGACGGCGATGATCGACCTGCACCTGGCGCGTTCCGCCGAGCGGGGCGAGCCGCTCAGCGCCCTGTTCGCCGCCGAGGCCGCGATCTACGGCCGGTTCGGCTACGGCCATGCCGCCGACGACCTGCGCCTGGACGTACCGCGCGGCGCCGCCCTGCGCGACGTGCCGGGCGCCGAGCTGCACACCGTCCGGGTCGAGGTGGCCACCCGCGAGCGCCACGGCGACCTGGTCGACCGCCTGCACCGCGCCGCCGGCGTCGCCCCGTCAGGCGTTCCCGGAATCAACCGTCCGGGCTGGGTCACGCGCGAGACCGCGGCCCTGCAGGCCGTGCACTGGGACGACACTCCCGGCCAGCGCGGCGGACGCGAGTCCCGGCGCATCCTGATCGCCGAGCTCGACGGCGAGCCGCGGGGCTACGTGACGTTCCGACGCTCCCTCACGTGGGAGCCCACCGGCGCTCGGGGGCACGTCAGCGCCGGCGAGGTGGTCGCGGCCGACGGCGCCGCAGCCCGCGCCCTGTGGGGTGCGTTGCTCGATCTCGACCTGACGAACGAGGTCAGCCCGTTCATCCTCCCCGTCGACGACGTCGTCACGCAGCTCTTGGTGAATCTGCGGGCCGCGGCGCCGCGGACCCCGGACAACCTCTGGGTCCGGCTGGTCGATGTGGGCGCCGCGCTCGCCGGACGCCAGTACGCGGCCGACGTCGACGTCACGCTCGCCGTGACCGACGCCCGGCTGCCCGCCAACGGCGGCGTCTACCGGCTGCAGGCGGAGGCGTTCGGGCCGGCGTCGGTGGAGCGCGTCGACCCGGAGTTCGACGCCCCGGAGCTGTCGCTCGACGTGCGCGAGCTGGGCGCCGTCTACCTCGGCGGCAAGTCGCTCGCGGTGCTGGCGGCCGCGGGCCTCGTCACCGTGCATCGTCGCCCGGGACAGCGCCGGAGCCCGCTGGCGAGCGCGAGCACCGCGTTCGGCTGGCCGATCGCCCCGGGAGCATCCTGGGTGTTCTGACATGCCGAGGAGTCAGGTCTGGCAGGTCTCGCACCAGAACAGGTTGCGGCCGGCCAGCTCCTTGACCAGCACGGGTGTCCCGCACAGGCGGCACGGGAGCCCGTCCCGGTGATAGACGTAGAACGCCTCGTCGGAAGGCACCGCACCCGGAGTGCCGTCGGTGTTCTGCCGCGTCCTGCCTCCGGCTCCCGGCGGTCGCTCCTGTTGCGGAGGTCGAGCCTGTCGAGACCCGCGGTCCTCCGGACGCGTCGTGACGATCGCGCCCCGGTCTGCGCCGTCGCGCATGAGGACCACGAGGTCGTCCCAGATCGCGCGGAGCACCGCGGCGGGCACGTCGCGGCCGGGCCGCAACGGGTCGACGCCGGCCCGGAAGAGGACCTCGGCGCGGTAGATGTTCCCCGCTCCCGAGATGACCGACTGGTCCATGAGCTGCTGCGCGATCGTGACCCGCGACCGGCCGACCCGGGCCACGAAGGCCTCGACGTCGCCGTCGTCCCGGATAGGGTCGGGGCCGAGCCGCGCCTCGACCGCGCCTTTCTCCTCCGGAGTGATGACCTCGCAGGCCGTTGGGCCGGTGAGATCGGCGACGGCGTGGTCGCCGAGCAGCCGCACCCGCACCTGCCCTCGCGGCTCCGGCACCACCCACGCACCGCCGCTGGTCGAGCCGCCGCCGGTCGGCGCCGTCGTCTCCCGTTCGCCGATGCGCTTGCGGGGTGCGCCGATCGCGTGGGCCACCTCGGGCGCGTCCGGGGCACCCGCGAACGTCCACGCTCCGTACAACCCGAGATGGATGCGGAGCCACAACAGGTCAGAAGCCGACGTCGCACGGGTGACCTCAGCGTCTGACACGTCGGCGGGCTCAAAGCCCAGGAAGAGCTGCTTGCCCCAGGCCTCGCTCGCCACCAGCCGACGCCCCGAGAGCACGGCGGCGCCGTCGGCGAACCGCCCCTGCGGGCTGCTCACGCGCAGGACCTGCCCGGCGTACAGCGACGCGAACGTCCGCGCGATGCGGTGGACGGTGTGGCCTTCAGGCACGCTTGCTCTCGTAGTCGGCGAGCTGGTCGATGCGGCGCTGGTGCCGCTCGTCGCCGCTGAACTGCTCGGCCACGAACGCCTCCACGAACGACGTCGCCTCCTCCGGCGAGTGCATGCGGCCGCCCACCGCGATCACGTTCGCATCGTTGTGCTGGCGGCCCAGCTTCGCGGTGTCGAGCGACCAGGCGAGGACGGCGCGGACGCCGGTGACCTTGTTCGCGGCGATCTGCTCACCGTTGCCCGAGCCGCCGATCACGATGCCGAGCGAGCCCGGCTCGGCGACGACGGCTTCGCCGGCGGAGATGCAGAAGGCGGGATAGTCGTCCAGGGGGTCGAGCTCATGGGCTCCGTGGTCGATCACCTCGTGGCCGGCGGTGGTGAGGTGCTGCACCAGGTGCTGCTTGAGGTCGTACCCGGCGTGGTCGGCGGCGATGTGCAGGCGCATGGCACCATCTTCCCTCATCCGACGATGTGCGACCGCCGACCGGGAGGGGTCCCGGAGCAGCGCTGGCATCGTGGCCGGGACGTCACGCCGCCGACATCGTCCGACGAGAGAGGATCCGCCATGTACGACTCGCCACCCGGGAGCGAGCGCCAGGAGCCCCGGTCCACGCAGAGGATGCCAGGGACCGTGATCGCCGCGGGCGTGCTCGGCCTGCTGTCCGCCGGCGCATATCTCATCGACTCGATACCTGGCGACCTCTGGTACTACCGCCCGTTCACCAGCGTGGTCCTGCCGCTCGTCCTGGCAGCGCTCGTGGTGTCGCTCTGGGTCCGACCGGGGACCCGGCAGGTGGGACGGGTCGTCTTCCAGTACGTGATCGCTCTCGTGTGCTTCCAGGCCAGCATGCTGCTGGGGCTTCCGTTCCTCATCGCGAGCACCGTGTGCCTCTTCCTGCCGTCGAGCAAGACCTACTACCGCAGCCGCGCGGATCGTTGATGTTCCGGCCGAGGACTCGTTGCGTACCCTGGCGCAATGACCACCGACGCCACGGGTCTCACGTCGGGCATCGACCTCGACGCGCTCGACCCCGCAACCCGCCCGCAGGACGACCTGTACCGCCACGTGAACGGGCGGTGGATCGACTCACACGAGATCCCCGCCGACCGCGCCATGGACGGCGCCTTCCGCGACCTCTACGACAAGGCAGAGGTGCACGTCCGCGAGATCATCCAGGACGCGCCGACCGGTTCCAAGATCGGTGACCTGTACGCGAGCTTCATGGACACCGACCGGATCGCCGAGCTCGACACCGCACCGCTGGCCGAGGACTTCGCGCTGATCCAGGGGGCCCGCGACATGGCGGCCCTGACCCGGGCGCTGGGTACCCTACAGCGCACGGGCGGCACCGCCGGCCTGCGCTTCTGGGTCGACAACGACGCTACCGACCCGGAGAAGTACGTCGTCTACCTGCGGCAGTCCGGGCTCGGCCTGCCCGACGAGGCGTACTACCGCGAGGACCAGTACGCCCCGATCCGCAAGAAGTACCTGCCGCACGTGGCGAGGATGCTGCGCTTCGCGAAGGTCCACGAGACCTGGGGCATCTCCTCCGACGACGCCGCCAGCCGTGTCTTCGACCTCGAGAAGCGGCTCGCCGCCCATCACTGGGACGTGGTGCGCGACCGCGACGCCACCCTCACCTACAACCCGATGACGCTGGCCGACCTCGTCGCGTCGGCGCCCGGCTTCGGCTGGGTGGCCTGGGCCGAGGCGCTCGGCGTGCCCGACGGCGGGTTCGACCACCTCGTGGTGCGCGAGCCCGGCTTCGCGACCGGCTTCGCCGACCTGTGGCGCGAGCTGTCGGTGCTGGACTGGCAGCTCTGGATGACGTACCACGTGATCAGCGCGCGGGCACCGTACCTGACCGACCCGATCGTCGAGGCCAACTTCGACTTCTACGGCCGGACCCTCACCGGCGCGCAGGAGGTGCGCGAACGCTGGAAGCGGGGCGTCGCGCTCGTGGAGGGGGCGCTCGGCGAGGTAGTCGGCTCCGAGTACGTCGCGCGGCACTTCCCGCCGGCGAACAAGGCCAAGATGGACCGCCTCGTTGACGCCCTCGTGGTCGCCTACCGCGAGTCCATCCAGGGGCTCGACTGGATGACCGACGAGACCAAGGCCAAGGCCCTGACCAAGCTCGAGAAGTTCACGCCGAAGGTCGGGTACCCCGTGCGGTGGCGGGACTACTCCGGGTTCGAGGTGGACGCCGCCGACCTGGTGGGCAACGTCCGGCGCTCCAACGCGTTCGACCAGGACTACGAGCTGGCGAAGATCGGCAAGCCCCTGGACCGCGACGAGTGGTTCATGACGCCGCAGACCGTCAACGCGTACTACAACCCGGGCATGAACGAGATCGTGTTCCCCGCGGCGATCCTGCAGCCGCCGTTCTTCGACCCCGAGGCCGACGACGCCGTGAACTTCGGCGGGATCGGCGGCGTCATCGGGCACGAGATCGGGCACGGGTTCGACGACCAGGGCTCCAAGTACGACGGCGACGGCCGCCTCGAGGACTGGTGGACCGACGCAGACCGCACCGAGTTCGAGAAGCGCACGAGCGCACTGGTCGCGCAGTACGACCAGTTCCGTCCGGCGCAGCTCGCGGCGGCAGCCGCCGGCAGCGACGGCGCGGCCGCCGGTACCCCCGAGGGTGAGGACGGTGCCGTCGAGGACGTGCACGTCAACGGCGGTCTCACCATCGGCGAGAACATCGGCGACCTCGGTGGCCTGTCGATCGCGCTCAAGGCGTACCGGATCGCGCTCGGCAAGCCGCTGGACGAGGCGCCGGTCGTCGACGGGCTGACGGCGCTGGAGCGGATCTTCCTGGGCTGGGCGCAGGTCTGGCAGTCCAAGGGCCGGGACGAGGAGGTGCTGCGCCGTCTCGCGACGGACCCGCACTCCCCCAACGAGTTCCGCTGCAACGGCGTGGTGCGCAACGTGGACGAGTTCTACGCGACCTACGACGTCAACCCGGGCGACGCCCTCTACCTCCCGGAAGAGGACCGAGTCCGCATCTGGTAGCCCGATCCCCGGGGCATCGCCCAATCACCTTCGAGGCCTAAGTTACTTCGCTTTGAGACGGCTCAGAGCGAAGTAACTTAGGCCTCGAAGGTGAGAGAGCCGGGCGGCCGGCCCGGCCAGCGGTCAGGAGTCTGCCGACTGGGCCTTCAGCGCTCGCTGCGTGCCCGCCAGGGCCTCCACGATCAGCCGGCGCAGGGCCGGGGCGGCGTCCGCGTTCCGGTCCAGCCAGGCGCTCGTCGCGTCCTGGAGCTCCGCGGAGGCCAGCGGCGCCGGGTAGAAGCCCTCGATGACCTCCTCGGCGATGTGGTACGTCCGCTCGTTCCACACCTTGAGCACAGCGTCCAGGTATGGCTGCACGACGTCGGCCAGCGCGGCCGGGTCGTTCACGTGCACGAACCCGAGGCCCGTGTTCCGGATGATCGCGTTCGGCACGTCGGCGTCCACCACGGACGACAGGGCGGCCAGCTTGCCCTCGACCGTCGGCTTGGCGGCCCGGGCACGGGCGGCGGACTGGCGGCCCGTGGCCGTGTCGTCCGCGGCGAGCGTCGCGTCGATCTCCTGGTCACCGGCGGCGCCGTTGAGGACGAGACCCTCCAGCAGCTCCCACCGCAGGTCGGTGTCGATCTCCAGCCCGTCGAGCGCGATCGAGCCGTCGAGCAGCCCGGACAGCGTCGCCACGTGCGTCGGCGTGGAGGCCACGTGCGCGAAGAACTTCACCAGCTGGAACTGCGTGTCCGAGCCGGCGGCGGCGTCGCCCACGAGCGTCCAGAGGGTGTCGCCCACCTCGGCGAGCGTCGCCGCCCGGGCCGACGGCGCCACGTACTGCTTGGTCGCCAGCACCATCTGGTTGAGCGTGGTGCGCAGCGTGGTCGACTCGGTCTCACGGGCGATGCTCCCGAGCACGAGGCGCACGTACTCCGAGGCCGGGACCTCGCCGTCGCGCACCGAGTCCCAGACCGAGCCCCACACGAGGGACCGGGCCAGCGGGTCCGCGATGTCGGCCAGGTGGTCCAGCGCGACGCGCAGCGACGCGGCGTCGAGGCGGATCTTCGCGTACGCGAGGTCCTCGTCGTTGAGCAGCACGAGCGCAGGGCGGTCGAGCTCGACGAGCTCCTGCACGTCCGTCCTCGGCCCGTCGATGTCGACCTCGACGAAGTGCGTACGCACGAGCTCGCCGGCGTCCGACAGGCTGTAGCAGCCGATGCCGAGGCGGTGCGGGCGGATCGTGGGCCACTCGGCGGGCGCCGTCTGCTCGACGACGAACGACATGATGCGACCGTGGCTGTCCGTCTCGATGACCGGGCGCAGGGTGTTCACGCCGGCGGTCTCCAGCCAGAGCTTCGACCAAGCCTTGAGGTCGCGGCCGCTGGTGGCCTCCAGCTCGACCAGCAGGTCGGGCAGCTCGGTGTTGCCCCACGCGTGCTTGCGGAAGTACGCCGAGACGCCCGCGATGAACGCGTCGCGCCCCACCCAGGCCACGAGCTGCTTGAGCACCGAGGCGCCCTTGGCGTACGTGATGCCGTCGAAGTTGACCTGGACGTCCTCGAGGTCCTTGATCTCGGCGACGATCGGGTGCGTGGACGGCAGCTGGTCCTGCTTGTAGGCCCACGACTTCTCCATCGCGGAGAACGTGGTCCAGGCGGCGTCCCACTCGGTGGCCTCGGCCGTGGCGAGCGTGGAGGCGTACTCCGCGAACGACTCGTTGAGCCACAGGTCGTTCCACCACTTCATGGTGACCAGGTCGCCGAACCACATGTGCGCCAGCTCGTGCAGGATGGTCACCACGCGGCGCTCGCGCACCGCCTCGGTCACCTTGGAGCGGAACACGTACGATTCCGTGAAGGTCACGCAGCCCGCGTTCTCCATGGCGCCCATGTTGTACTCGGGCACGAACAGCTGGTCGTACTTGGTGAACGGGTACGGCACGCCGAACGTGGACTCGTAGAACTCGAAGCCCTGGCGGGTCTTCTCGAAGATGTAGTCGGCGTCGAAGTGCGCCGACAGCGACTTGCGGCAGAACGCGCCGAGCGGGATCTCCCGGCCGTCCGACGACGTCAGCGACGAGCGGACCACCGCGTACGGGCCGGCGACGAGCGCCGTGATGTACGTGGAGATGCGGCCGGTGGGCTCGAACGTCCAGGTGGCGACGTCGCCCTCGCTCGCGGCGACCGGCTCCGGCGTCGGCTCGTTGCTCACCACCTGCCAGGCGGCGGGCGCGGTCACCGTGAACTGGAAGGTGGCCTTGAGGTCCGGCTGCTCGAAGCAGGCGAACACGCGGCGCGCGTCGGGCACCTCGAACTGCGTGTAGAGGTACACCTCGCCGTCCACCGGGTCCACGAAGCGGTGCAGCCCCTCGCCGGTGTTCGTGTAGCCGCAGTCGGCGACGACGACGAGCTCGTTGTCGGCGGCCAGCCCCTCCAGGATGATGCGGGAGTCGGCGAACACCGCCGCCGGGTCCAGCTCGCGACCGTTCAGCACCACGGACCTCACCGACGGCGCGACCAGGTCGACAAAGGTCGAGGCGCCCTCCGTCGCGGTGAAACGTACAGTCGTGGCGGACGCGAAAGTCTCCGGACCGGTGGTCAGGTCCAGCGCGATCTCGTACGACTCGACCGATACGACGCCGGCTCGTTCGACCGCCTCGGCGCGGGTCAGGTTCTCTCCGGGCACAGGCCCTCCACGTCTGTCTTCTCGGGGGCGGCGAAAGACGCCCCGCACGCCCGACGGGCGCGCCTCTTCGGTTGGGTTGTCGTCCGGTCTGTGAACTACCTGCGACGACTCGTCGATCATGCCACGCAGGAGTAACAGCGAGTAACGCCTTTGTGTACGATCGACCGCGGTCGCCCCGACCGACCGATTTGAGCTGAGGGAGTTGCCTGATGTCCGGCACAGTGCCGCCGCCACCGCCGCCAGGCGGATGGCCCGACGAGGACCCGGGTATGCCGACCCAGGATCAGGACCCGCCCACCGCGCCCACGCCCGCCCAGCAGGCACCGGTGCAGCGCGTGTCCACGACGAGCCGCAGGCCACCTGCCATCTCGCCCGCGAACCAGTTCGCGCAGGCCGTGACACCCGCGCCCGCCGCGCCGGGCGCCCCCGTCGTGCAGTCGGTCCACATCCACAACGGTGGCGGGGACCCGGGGACGCAGCAGTACTACCCCGAGCAGTACCAGCAGGGCTACGCCCAGCAGGGCTACGCCCAGCAGGGCTACAGCCAGCAGGGCTACGGCCAGCAGGGCTACGGCCAGCAGCAGCCCCAGCAGCCGCAGCCCGGCGGTCAGTACCCGCCCCAGCAGTACCCGCCGCAGGGCTATGACCAGTACGGGCAGCCCGTCTACGCGACGCCGCCCGGCGGGTACCCGCCCGAGCCCGAGCGCAAGAAGAAGCTGAGCCCTGGCTGGATCCTCTTCATCGCTCTGGACGTGCTGCTCGTGGTCGCGGCGATCGTGTTCGCGGTGAACCTTCTGGGTTCGTCCGAAGAGACTCCGGCGGCCGGGGAGACACCCGCCGTCGAGCAGTCCGCCGAGCCGGAGCCCGAGGAGGGGCTGGAGACCGCCGGCGGACCCGGCGTCGAGACGTTCGCCGCGCCGTCGCACAACATCACGTGCACCATCTCCGCGGACGCCGCCACGTGTGGCATCGCCAAGCTCGACCAGAAGCCCGCGCCCGACGCGTCGTGCGACGGTGCGTCCGGCTACGTGGCGAAGGTCGACCCCAGCGGCAACGTGACGCAGCCCTGCGTCAGCAAGAAGGACCAGCCCAAGCCTGCCGGTAAGAACACGGCCGTCCTGAAGTACGAGACGCAGAAGAAGGCCCACGGCTTCACGTGCTCCAGCGAGCGGACCGGCATGACGTGCGTCGCCGACGCGACCGGTGCCGGCTTCTCGATCGCCAAGGCAGGCATCGGCGCGGCCTGACCCCCCGACTCCTGGTTTGTTGAGTGCCGGCTATTTGTCGTCACACAGGCTCTGCGGCGACAAATAGCCAGCACTCAACGAGCGACTACTCCTCCTCGTTCATCACAGTCACCAGCGAGCGCAGGCGCGCGTTGCTGAACAGGTCCTCCAGCATCACCACGGTGCCGGCGGAGTCGGCCAGCGGCACCTTCCAGTTCGGGTACTCGGCGTCGGTACCGGGCTGGTTCTGCGTGCGCCGCTCCCCCACCGCGTCGGTCAGGTACACGCCGACCAGCGCGGACGGCGTGTCCTTGAGGTAGCGGTGCAGACCCTCGACGAGCTCGCGCTCGGACGGGTCGAACGTGGTCAGCCCACGGCGGGACAACGCCTCCACCAGCGACTCACGCTCCGCACGCGCACGCCCGCGCAGCACCGTCGCCTCCTCGGTGAGCAGCCCGAGCCGCTCGCGCAGGTCCACGTGCTCGCCCGCGAGATAGCCGGCCGTCGGCGGCAGGTCGTGGGTGGTCACGGTGGCCAGCGCCGCCCGGCGGTACGCCTCCGGCTCGACGGGCGCCCCCGCGGCGTCCCGCTCGAAGAGCAGCACCGCGGTGCCCAGGATGCCGCGCTCCTCCAGGTAGTCGCGGATCCAGGGCTCGAACGTGCCCAGGTCCTCGCCGATGACCGCGACCCCGGCACGCTGCGCCTCCAGGCACAGGATGCCGATCAGGGCCTCGTGGTCGTAGGTGACGTACGCGCCGGCCGACGCGCGCGCCCCGCCCGGGATCCACCACAGGCGGAACAGGCCGAGCACGTGGTCGATGCGCAGCGCGCCGCAGTGCCGCAGCACCGTGCGCAGCAGCTCCCGGTAGGGCGCGTAGCCCGCCTTCGCGAGCGCACGGGGGTGCCACGGCGGCTGGGTCCAGTTCTGGCCCTGCTGGTTGTACATGTCCGGCGGGGCGCCCACGGACACGCCCTGCGCCAGCACACCGGCGTCCGCCCAGGCGTCCGCGCCGTCGGGCGCCGAGCCGACGGCGAGGTCCTTGAGCAGACCCAGCCGCATGCCGGCGTCGAGCCCCGCGCGGTGCGCCGCACGCAGCTGCTCGTCCGCCACCCACTGGAGCCAGCAGTAGAACTGGACCCGTTCCGACAGGGCGTTGCGGAGCGTGGTCACGCCCGACGAGCCCGGATCGGCGAGCTCCGTCGGCCAGTCCCGCCCGTCCAGGTGCTCCGTGATGGCGCACCACGTCGCGAAGTCGACCAGCCCTTTGCCCTGCGCCAGCACGAACTCGTCGAACGCCGTCTGCCGTGCCGCCGACCGCGGCGCCGTGTACACGACCTCGAGCGCCGCCTTCTTCGCCTCCCAGATGGCGTCCCGGTCGATCGGCCCGGAGTCCTCGGAGAGCTCACGGACGGGCTCAGCGGCCCACTCCACGAGCGACCGGTCAGCGGCAGAGAGGTACGCCGTCTCACGGATGTCCTCGACGCGGATGTACAGCGGCGACATGAACCGGCGCGACGTCGGCAGGTACGGGCTCGGCGTCAGCGGCGTCACGGGCTCGGTGGCGTGCAGCGGGTTGATCCCCACGAACTCGGCGCCGCCGTTGTGCGCCGTCTGCCAGGCGAGGTCCCCCAGGTCGGCGAGGTCGCCCATCCCCCACGAGTCCCGCGACCGCACCGAGTAGAGCTGGACCATGAAGCCCCAGGCCTGCTTGCGGGCGATCTTCTTGCGCAGCTCCAGCCGCCCGGGCGTGACGACCAGCGGGACCTGCGCCGTCGTCCCGCCGGACTCGGCGTGCAGCGTGTGCCAGCCGAGCGGCAGGTCGGCGGGGACGGTGAACGTCGCCCGGCCGACCTTGCGGCTGTCGACGGTGCGCGGCTCGGTGTGGACGTCCGCCTGGCGCAGCTGGACCCGTGTGCCCCGTACCGTCGCGAACGAGCCCGTCGCGGTGGCCTGCGGTGCCGTCACGCGCCACGGGGTGGCGCTCGCGGGCACGACGGGCTGGTCGGACTGCTCGAGCTCGACCCACGCGGTCGCAGGCGTACCGTCCGCGACGTGCACGGGAACCTGCACCTCGGCACCCTCCCGGAGCACGACGGTCGGCGGCAGCATCGAGCGCCAGTCGTCGTCGCGGGTCCGGTCCAGGCTCGCGGTGACGGCGGCAGGGGTCGACGCCGGTACGTCGAGCGCCTCCAGCACCGCGACGATCGTCGAGGGGCTGACCTGCTGCACGCGGCCGTCGTGGTCGGTGTACTCGCACTGCACGCCGTGGGCGGTCGCCAGCTCGGCCAGCTCCGGCGGCACGGTAGAGCCGTCTCCGGTGGGTCCGGGCATCGGTTCGTCGGTCACAAGGAAAGATCCTGCCATCAACCGGCGCTCACCGGGCGCAACGCGGGCGTGTCCGACGAATTGACCGCAGACATCGCCCTGCTCGGCCGCGGAGCCCGTGTGGTCGGCAAGACGTCAGATCATCGGCATTCCGAGCTGCCGATCATGCGACGTCCTGCCGACCACGTACCGGCTCTGGCCCCTGCCAGGTCAGGCACCGGCGGGGCCATCCTCGTACGGGACCGTAGAGGTCGCCAGGACCACACCGGCGTCGAGCAAGGCGGCGTGGGCCGCCACGCGCAGCGACCGGGCGACGAGCCACTGCTGGGCGGGACGCACCTGCGCGTGCAGCGTGAACGTCAGGCCCATGCGGTCCACCGCGTCGACGCCGCGCACGGACGGCGTCTCCAGGAGGCTGTCGGCGACCTCGGGGTCGTTCTTCACCCGGTCCACGGCGCGGCCCAGGGCGGCCCGGACGACGTCGACGTCGGTACCGAGCGGGACCTGCACCGACGCCACAGCTCGGCTCCACTCCTGCGTGCTGTTGCCCGCGCGCAGGATCTCGCCGTTGCGGACGTACCAGAGCGTGCCGTCGAACGCGCGCACCTGGGTGAGGCGCAGGCCCATCGCCTCGACGGTGCCGACCACGCCGCCGTCGAGGTCGACGATGTCGCCCACGCCGAACTGGTCCTCGATCAGCAGGAAGATGCCGGAGAGGAAGTCCTTGACCAGGCTCTGCGCGCCGAAGCCGATGGCGACGCCCACGACACCGGCACCGGCGAGCAGCGGCCCGATGGGCTGTCCGAGTGTCTGCAGGATGTAGAGCGCCATGAGGGTGCCGACCACGATGTTGACCGACGAGTTCAGCACCGAGCCCACGGTGCGGGCGCGCTGGGCGCGCCGTTCGGCGGCCCGCGGGTTGGCCGCGTTCAGGGCGTCGGCGAAGGCCTGCGGCGACATCAGCATGTTCTTGCGGCGCCGCTTGGCGTCCGCGACGGGTGCGCTGCTCGGCACGGCACCCGTCGTGGTGCCGGGGGCCTCCGTCGCGGCGGCTGCGGCACCCGTGGCGGCAGCCGCGGGGTCGGCCGTGGCGGCGGAGTCGGCCGTGCGCTCGACATCCCGTGGCTTCTGGCCGATGGCGATGCGCTCGGTGAGAGAGGTGATGACGCGCCGCAGGATGTAGATCGCGATCATCCCGATCACGATGGTCAGGATGACCTTCAGGGGGATGTCCAGGAACCAGGACCAGAAACCCTCGGCACTGTCGAAGACGGAGGCAGCAAGAGACTCGAACACGATGGCAAATCTACTCGGGTCCGGGAGCCGGATCGGACATCTCGGGGCAGGTGCGAGGGACTCCTGCGCGACCTTCACACGGCGTTCGCCTCGTGGTCAGGTGCGGCAACCGGATCGTGAGGCCGGTCACGGGCCCTGTTACCCCAGGCCCGCGCGGCCATGCTGCCGGGTTCAGCATCGAGCCCGGCGTCGGCCTGCTCCCGAGACCTCGTCCCGGGAGCCTGCGTCACACCCTGAGCGTCTCGAGCTCCGCGGCGAGGTGGTCCGCCTCCGGCCCGACGATCACCTGGACCACCCGGCCGGACCGGACCACGCCGAACGCACCGGACGACTTCAGCCCGGGCTCGTCCACGAGGGACGGATCGCTCACCTCGACCCGGAGCCGAGTGATGCACGGCTCCAGCTCGACGACGTTCGAGATCCCTCCGAGTGCGGCAAGGATCTGGTCAGCCTTGGTCATGTCTCAACTCCCACCGTGCGGCGCTGCAGGTCTATGACCAGCCTAGCGGTGCTGGCAAGCGTTTCGCCCGCGCTGCTGTCGAATCGATCACATGAGACTGCGTTTCACACGACCGACATCGTGCTGTCACCGTCGAGTGGCAGGATGACGAGCGTGACACAGGAATCCTTCTTCGACGCCGTCGGTGGCCACGACACGTTCGTCCGCCTCGTCGACGTCTTCTACGACGGCGTCGCCGACGACCCGGTGCTGCGCCCCATGTATCCAGAGGAGGACCTGGGGCCGGCGAAGGAGCGTCTGACGATGTTCCTCGAGCAGTACTGGGGCGGCCCCGGAACCTACTCGGCGCAGCGCGGCCACCCGCGACTGCGCATGCGGCACGTGCCGTTCAAGGTCAATCCCGACGCACGTGACCGCTGGCTCGCGCACATGCGCACCGCCGTCGACTCGCTCGGCCTCGCGCCGATCCACGAGTCGCAGCTGTGGGACTACCTGGAGCGCGCCGCCTTCAGCATGATCAACACGTTCGAAGACTGACCAGGAACGACGAGGAGACGCCCGCTCGTGGACGCCACCACCCCTGACCCGACCTCCGGCACGCCGTCAGGCAGCCAGCCCGACGCGCTCGACCGCCTGCTGCAGGTGCTCGACCTGCGGCACCTCGAGGGCTGGGGCCCGCGCGGCGAGGAGGACGTGCTGCGCGGGGACAGCATGCCCGGCCCGGCCAACCGCGCCTACGGCGGGCAGGTGCTCGCCCAGGCGATCCTGGCCGCCGACCGCACCGTGCCCGACGGCCGCCTGATCCACTCGCTGCACGGGTACTTCCTGCGTGAGGGGCGGGTCGAGGAGCCCATCGACTTCGCGGTGGAGCGGCTGCGCGACGGGCGCTCGTTCAGCGCACGCCGCACGCACGCCATCCAGTTCGGCAAGCCGATCCTGTCGATGATCGCGTCCTTCCAGGAGGACCAGCCCGGTTACGAGCACATGATGCCGATGCCCGACGGCGTGCCGGCGCCCGACGAGGTGGGCTCCGCCTTCGACGAGCTCGCCACCCTGCCCCCTGGCGCCGACGTCCGGGCGCAGTTCTGGACGGACTCGGCGTTCGAGCTGCGGCACGTGGGCGGCTCGCTGTACCTGCACCCGGACACCGCGGTGGCCGGCGGCGGCACGCCGCCCGCCACCCAGCTGGTGTGGATGCGCACGCGCCGCCCGCTGGAGATCAAGGAGCAGGCCATGCACCGCGCCCTGCTGGCCTTCGCGTGCGACCAGCTCATGCTCGAGCCCGCGATGCGTGCGGCCGGGAAGTCGTGGCAGGACGTCGGCGCGTCGGTCCCCATGGCGAGCCTCGACCACGGCATGTGGTGGCACCGCGACGTCCGGGTGGACGAGTGGATGTTGTTCGTGCAGACCTCGCCGACCGCGCAGGGCGGGCGCGCGCTGGGTACCGCGAAGGTGTACACGCAGGACGGCGCGCTCGTGGCCTCGGCGGGCCAGGAGGGCATGATCCGGCTGCCGGCCTGAGCGGCCGCCGCCCGCGGCGCCCGCTAGGCCCCCAGCTCGGCCAGCCGGTCCCTGGCCGCCCGGATCGCCTGCCGGGTGACCTCGACCTGTTCCCTGCCCACGCCTGCCTCGACCCGCAGCTCCAGGGCTCGCTCGAACAGGGCGAGGGCCTCGCCGAGGTACGGCCTGGCCTGGTCGGCGTGCACCTCGAGCGCCTGGTCGTACCGGCACTTGCCCCAGTGCTGCAGGGCGAGGTACTCGAGCCGGCGCGCGTGCTCGACGCTCGCGGCGTGCTCGCCGTAGTGGTGGGACGCCTCCAGCGCCAGGCCGAACAGCAGGTCCGCGACCGGGAACCGGTGCCGCCACTGCAGCACGTGGGCCAGTCGCAGGAGGGGCGCGACGGCGCCGAGCGGCACGTCGGAGGCGTGCGAGTGCGCGGCCTCGGTGTCGCAGGCCGGCCCGCCGTGCAGGCTGACGGCGAGCCAGCCGAGGCGCTCGGCCTCGGCCAGCTCGACGTCCGGGTCATCCGCCTCCAGGGCAAGCACACGGGTGAGCGGCACGCGTACCGCGAGGGTGTCCGGCGCGTCGCGCTCAGGACGTCCCGCCAGGTCGGCGAGATACGCCCGGGCGGCCGGGACGTCGTCGAGCACCTCGTGCAGGGTGACCGGGTCGAAGTAGTGCCTGGGCAGATCCACCTGTTTCCTCCGTGGCCGAAACCAAGGGGGATGAACCTACCAATTCGGACACACTGAGGACCACTCAGCTGCCGATCTTGTCCAGCTCCACGAGGTCGTCCCCGGAGAGCTGGAGCCCCGCCCCCGCGATGTTCTCCCGCAGGTGCGCGGCCGACGACGTGCCGGGGATCAGCAGGATGTTCGGCGACCGCTGCAGCAGCCAGGCCAGGGCGACGGACATCGGCGTCGTGCCCGACCGGGCGGCCACGGCCGAGAGCGCGGAGGACTGGAGCGGGCTGAAGCCACCCAGGGGGAAGAAGGGCACGTAGGCGATGCCGTCGTCCGCGAGCGAGTCGATCAGCTCGTCGTCGTGCCGGTGGGCGAGGTTGTACATGTTCTGCACGCACACGATCGGGGCGATCCTCCGGGCCTCCGCGACCTGCTCCACCGTCGCGTTGCTCACACCGAGGTGCCGGATCAGGCCCTCCTGCTGGAGCGCCACGAGGGTCTCGAACGCCTCGGCGAGCGACTCCGCCTGGGGTCCCTCGGCGTTGCCGAGCCGCAGGTTCACGAGGTCGAGCGCCTCGACACCGAGGGTGTCCAGGTTCTCGCGGACGGCGCGGCGCAGGTCTTCGGGCCGCCGCGCCGGAGGCCAGCCGCCCTGCTCGTCGCGGTGCGCGCCGACCTTGGTCATGACGTGCAGCGACTCGGGGTACGGGTGCAGCGCCGCACGGATCAGCTCGTTGGTGACCCGCGGCCCGTACGCGTCGCTGGTGTCGATGTGGGTGATCCCGAGGTCGACGGCCTCGCGCAGGACCGCGAGGGCACCGTCGCGGTCGGCCGGCGGCCCCATGACGCCGGGGCCTGCCAGCTGCATGGCGCCGTAGCCGAACCGGGTGACGGTCAGGTCGCCCAGGGTCCAGGTTCCACCGGGAAGCGGTGCGGTCAGAGTGCTCAATGTGATCCCTTGTGTCGAGCGGAGGATGGTGCCGAACGGCTCCGCACACCAGCATCGTGAGGTAACTTCCCGAGGGGAAGTAGGCACCTGGAAGTGCGTAACCCACCCACGGGTGAGAGGAGCGAACGATGGCCACGACGACGGCGGCCCAGCGGAGGGCCCAGGCCAAGGCCGAGTACGACGCCTTCCTGGCGGCGTGTCCGAGCCGCATGCTGCTGGACCAGATCTCGAACAAGTGGGTCACGCTGACCGTGAGCGCGCTGGGCGGCTACCCCTCGCGCGAGCCGGGTGCCGACCACGCCGTCGGGCCACGGCCGATGCGCTACTCGGAGCTGTCGCGCCAGCTGGCGGGGGTCAGCCAGAAGATGCTCACCCAGACGCTGCGCGCCCTGGAGCGGGACGGTCTCGTCACCCGGACCGCGACGGCGACGGTGCCCGTCACGGTCACCTACGAGCTCACCGACCTGGGCCGCTCGCTGCACCAGCTGGTGCGCAGTCTCAAGGGCTGGGCCGAGGCGCACATGGACGACGTGCTCGCGCACCGCGCGACGCACGACGCCCGGGCCTCCTGAAGCGGAGGAAGATAGGCACCATGACTCGCCTCCACGTTCCCGTCACGCTGCGCTGGTCCGACCTCGACGCGTACGCGCACGTCAACAACGTCGCGATGTTCCGCCTCTTGGAGGACGCCCGGATCACCGCCTTCTGGCTCCACCCCGAGGCGCCGGAGGGCGAGGCCTGGCCGACGGCGGTGGTGCCCACCGGGCCCGACGCCGACTCGCACACCCTCGTGGCCGGTCAGCGCATCGAGTACCTGCGGCCGCTGCTGTTCACCAGGACGCCGGTGCGCGTCGAGATGTGGCTCGGCCGGATCGGCGGTGCGAGCGCCGAGGTCTGCTACGAGGTGCACGACGGCGCCGCGGGCATGGCCAAGACCGGCCCGACCTCGGGCGGTCAGCCCTACGCCCGCGCCACCACGACCCTCGTGTTCGTCGACGCCGCCACGAACCAGCCGCGCCGCCTCACCGAGGCCGAGCGACTGGCATGGAAGGAGTTCGAGGAGGACCCGGTCGCCTTCCGTCACCGCGGCTGATCCCCCGCCGGGCTTGGCGGGGCGTCAGCTCGCGGCTACCGTCGCGGCCGCCCGGCAGCTCGCGAGCTGGGACAGCTCCTCCCCCACGGGGGTGCGCACCAGCCTGTCGGCGACCGTGCCGACCGACTGCCGCAGCCGCCGCCGGGCGCCGTGTGCCCGGCGGCGGGCGCCCAGGGCACCGAGCACCCGGCAGACCAGCGCGAGCAGCAGGCCGAGCGCGAGCCCGCCCAGCACCATCAGGGTGGGCCACGGTATCCGGAACGGGTCGACGCCGAGGCCGTCGCCTGAGCCGGACTCCGGGGCCCCTGGGAACACGATGCCGTCGTCGCCCGACCAGGTCGGCAGGGTCAGCGCGGGGGTCGGCGGCGGCGGGAGCTGCAGGTAGGCGAAGCCGAACAGCACCAGCAGCCAGAGCAGACCCGCCACCACCGTCGCGACCAGGGCCCACTGCACGACGTTGACGAGCGACCACCACACGGGCCGCCGGGACGCCTCGACGCGGGTCGTCGCGACCGCCTGGTCGAGCGCGTCGGGCAGCTGGTCGATGCCCGCCTGCCCGCGCGAGCGCGCGGCCAGGACCCACGGGTCCGCGACGCCTCGGGTCACCTCCTCGACGTAGCGCCGCACGGCCGAGGCCGCGGCGGACCGCACCGCCGGCCGCGCCGTGGGCAGCGACGTGCGCATCAGGTCCTCCCGGCCCGACGGCGCCCGGTCCTCCCGGTCCGTCGAGCGCAGCCCCAGCCGGCGCAGCGGGTCCTTGCGCAGGCGCCCGACCCAGCGGGTCAGCGGCCAGCCGGTCGCCGCGCGTGCGTCGCGACGGGCGGAGGCGCGCACGGCGTCGACGACCGTGGGCACTCCCGCCGCCGCTTCGAGGGCCGCGACGAGGTCCCCCCGGGCCTCGCCCCCCAGACGGGACGACGGCGGTGTGCCGCACTCGTCCACGATCCTCTGCGCCACGGCCCGCTCGTCCGCCGCGAGCCGGGCCGTGGCGGCCTCCCGCTTGGCCGCCGCCTTCGCCAGCAGGCCGCGGAGATCGTCCATGCCCTGGCCCGTCCTGGCGGACACCGCGAGGACCCGCGCCCCGGCCAGCCCGTCCTCGGCCACCAGCCGCCCGAGGTCCGCGAGCATCGCCGACGTCTCGTCCGGCGTGAGACGGTCGGCCTGGTTGAGCGTGACGACCACCACCTCCGCACGACCCGCCAGCGGGCGCAGAAACCCCTCGTGGAGAGCGGCGTCCGCGTACTTCTGCGGGTCGACCACCCAGACCAGCAGGTCGGCACGCTGCACCAGCCGCTCCGCGCGCATGCGGTGCTCGGTCACTATCGAGTCGTGGTCGGGCAGGTCCAGCAGCACCAGCCCGGTCGTGTCGCCGGCCGGTGTCCGACGGCGGAACGGCCCCGGCGTCGTGGCTGGTTCGTCCCCCTCCGGCGGAGAGCCGACCTGGTGCCGACGGCTGACCTCCAGCCAGTCCAGGAGCGGGTCGGCACCCTCGCCCCAGACGGCGGCCATCGGGTGCGACGTCGTCGGACGCCGCACACCCGGCTGCGCGATCGCGACGCCCGCCACCGCGTTCAGGACCGACGACTTGCCCGATCCCGTAGCACCCGCCAGTGCGACCACCGTGTGCTCGGCGGACAGCCCGCCGCGCTCGCGCGCCCGGTTCACGACGGCACGTGCCTCGTCCAGGAGGGCCGGCTCGATCCGGCCCTCCGCGGCTTCGACAGCGGTGGAGAGGGCAGTGGTCCGGTCGCCCAGGTCGAGCCTGCTCATCGGTCGGCCTCCCCGAACAGCCGCTTCCAGAAGCCCTTCCTGGCCGGTTCCTCCGCCAGGTCGGTACGTCCCTTCGCCAGGCTCTCGCTCGCCGGCCGGGCGCGGACGCCGCGCAGCCCGCTGCTCGCGACGAGGTCCTCGGCGCCGGCTCCCGCGGCGGGGGCCGCCTCAGCGGCTCGCACACGGACGCGGCGCTCGGCCGAGGCGGCCGAGGCGACGGCGTCGGCCGCGGCCCGCAGACGCTCCCCGCCCGCCTCCGCGGAACCGAGCGCGTCCAGCTGCGCCGTGTACCGCGCCGCCTGCCCGTCCATGACCGCCTGGATCCGCGCGCGCAGGCGGTCACGCGCCTGGAGGGCGAGCCGGCGCACGGCGTCCTCGCCGAACACCGCCTCCAGGACCCGCTGCGCCAGCACCGCCGAACCGCCCGCGATGCCGACCTCGACACCGGTCAGCCCGCCCGTCGAGGCGAACACGAAGACCATCAGCGCGACGCCGAGCCCGTTCACGCCCAGCGACAGCGCCCGCGCGGTGCCGCGCTTGGCCGAGCCCTGCTCACGCACGAGCTCCAGGACGTCGCCCTGCCAGCCGCGGATCTGACCGGCCACCTCGGCGCGCAGGGCCGCGGGTGTCCGCGACAGCTCCAGGCCCTCCAGGAGGGCCGAACCCGCGGCGTCCCCCCGCCACCCCTGGTAGGAGCGCTCGGCGGCGTCCTCTGCGGCGTCCAGCACCACGGACTCCAGGCCGTGGGCGATCGCCTGCTCGACCTGAGGCACCGCCTTGGGCTTGCCGCGGAAGAACCCCGCCACCGCGTCCCGGAACCGGCCGATGCCCTCCTCGACGGCGCGGAAGAACTCGCCGGTGCCCACGAAGTCCTGCCAGCGGGCGAGCACCTCGCCCCGCAGCAGCGCGCCGTCCGACGTCGCCGCCGTCACCTGCGCCACCGCGTCCCCGTACGCCCGGTCGACGACGTGGCGCAGCCGGACGTCGGCGGCCTGCTGCTCGTCGGCGGCGTCGGCCAGGGCGCCCGCCCGCACCACCAGCGAGTCGACCACGCCGTCCCGGGTGGCGGCGATGACGCGGCCGCGGGCCTCGGCGTCGCCGCCCAGCCCGGTGAGCCAGCGCGACACGTCCGACACGCCCTCCTCCGGCAGCATCCCGTCGACCAGCTCGGCCTCGGGGATGACGAACAGCGGGCTGTCGGCCAGGCCGTGCTCGACCATCATGTCCCGCAGGTCGTCGGCGGTGGCCTCCGCCCCCGGGTCCACGCGGTCCAGCACCATCGCCACCTGCGCCTTGCGGCCGGCAGCCTGCAGCAGCAGGTCCCACGGCACCGCGTCGGCGTACCGGGCCGACGTCGTGACGAAGAGCCACAGGTCCGCCGCGCCGAGCAGCTGCGCCGCGAGCTCCCGGTTGGCCGTGTCGACCGAGTCGATGTCGGGCGCGTCCAGAAGTGCCAGGCCCTTCGGCAGCGCGTCGCTGGGCACGAGGCGCAGGGTGCGGCTCGGCTCGGCCGGCGCTCCGCCGTCCTGCGCGCCCGCCCGCGAGGCGCCCGTTCCGGAGCTCTGTGCGGCGGCGCCTACCGTGCCCGACACCGTCACTCGCGCCAGGCCCGGCAGCACCCGGTCGGTGGAGAACCAGCGCCCGTCCAGCGGGTGGTGCACCAGGACGGGGGCCTTCGTGGTGGGCCGCAGCACACCCGGTTGCGTGACCAGCTCCCCCAGCACCGAGTTGACGAGCGTCGACTTGCCTGCGCCCGTCGACCCGCCGACCACCACGAGCAGCGGTGCCTTCTGCGCACGCAACCGGGGCAGCAGGTAGTCGTCGAGCTGGTCGGTGGCCCGCCGCAGGTCCGTGCGTGCCGCCACTGCCCCCGACGTCTCCAGCGGCAGCCGCAGCGCACCGAGCCGGGCGCGCAGCACCTCCAGCGCACCGGTCAGGCCGGACCCGTCGCCGGGCTCGGCCGTCGGCTCGGAGCCGGCCACCGGGTCCGGTGCGCCAGGTGCGGCGGAGTCGTCGGGCTGTTCGGTCATGCCGCACAGTCTGCCGCAGGCACCCTGGTCAGGCGCGGTCGTGCGGCGAAGAGGTCAGCCGCCGAGGCGGGCGCGCAGCCACTCGAGCGCCGCGTGCGCCACCTCGCGCTGGACGGCCCGGCCGTGGGGCAGGCCGGGCTGGGGCGGCCGCATCGACTCGAGCACGAGCGCCCCCGCGGTGACGGTCACGGCGCAGGTGATCGCCTCGGGGTCGACGTCGGGCAGGGGGTGGCGGTCCATGACCACCTCAGGGGGCGGGGCGCCGTCGACCCGCAGGTACGGCAGCAGCAGCACGACGTCGAGGTACGGCGCGCCGTGGGACGGCATGAACCAGTCGACCGCGTGGGCGCTGGTCGCGTCCCAGCCGTGGTCGGTGATGAGTATCGAGTCCCGCCGCAGCGCGCCGTGCACGAGGCTGGTGCCGGACATCGCCTCGCCCGCGTAGGTGGCGATCTCGGCAAGGTGCTCGACCTTGTCGGACAGCCACGGCGTGAAGACCGACAGGCCGGGCGGCCGCATGGCCGCGATGGTGGACCAGGCGTTGGCGTCGATCAGGTCGAGTGCGTCGGGCAGGCCCGCCGGCGCCTCGCTGGTGCCGATCTGGATGGCGAGCTCGACCGCCGCGGCGAGGTCCGCCTCGTCCCAGGGGTCGTGGGGCGGGCGGATCGGCTCGTTGCGGTACCCGAGGACGACCCAGCGGCCGGCCCCCGGAAGCACCTCGTCGACGAACCACTCGCGCGGGAGTGTCGGGATGCCATCGGGCAGCGCGGCCACGGAGACCGCCTCGGCAGCCATCCGGTCCTGCGTCAGCGGGGCCTCCGGCCCCACCGCACGCACGATCGACCGGCCCGACGCCGTCTGGAGCACCTCCAGGGTGCCGGACGACTCGGTCCCGCTCATCGGGGCGGATCCGATCACGCGGCCGCCCATGGTCTCGCTCACACGGGAACGGACAGAAGGGGGGAGATCGGACCATGCCGGTCGCCGGACAGCACTCATGGCCGGAGTTTGCCCAACTGAAGTTCACCCTGCAAACCACAATCAGTGGTGGCGGCCCGCGACGGGTCAGAAACCGAGGCGGGTCTGCAGCCAGGACACCGCGGTCCGGGCCAGCCGGTGCTGGTAGGAGCGCAGCTCGGGCAGCTCGAAGGACGGCGGGTCCATCGAGGCTTTCAGGTAGTGGCCCGCGAGCACCGCTATCCAGCAGGTCACGGCGTCGGGTTCCGTCCCGGGCGGCAGACCGTACCTGCGCAGCGTGGCCTCGGGCGGCGGACCGTCGTTGGTCCGGACGTGGATCAGCATCGAGACCAGGTCGAGGTACGGAGCACCCGTGCTGCCCCGGATCCAGTCGGTGACCAGCGGCTTCTCGCCCGGCACCGCGGGCAGCAGGACGTTCTGCACCCGCAGCGAGCCGTGCTGCAGGCTCTTGCCGGCTATCGCCTCCGGGGCGTGCGACGCGATCTCAGCGAGACCTTCCAGCCTGCCGGCCAGCCACGGCGAGTGCTGCGCGAGGCCTGCGGGCCGCGTCTCGGCGAGGACCTCCCACGAGTTCGAGGGGAACTCGCTCACCTCGGGGACGAACATCGGGTCGTCGGGCGCGTCGACCTCTCCGATCGACCGCACCACCCGGACCAGCGTGGCGACGTCGTCCTCGGGCCAGGCGAGGTCGATCGGCCGCACCTGGTCACGCATCGAGTAGCCGACCGCCACCCAGGTGCCGAGGCTCGGCAGGACCTCGTCGATCGACCACAGCAGCTCCGGGTGGGGCACGGCGTCAGGCAGCAGCGGCGAGAGCGTGATCTCCTGCCGCAGGGACTTCAGCGGCCCGGGCTGCTCCGTGCCGAGCGCCTTGATGAACGCGTTGCCCCTCGACGTCTGCACCTGGAACAGCGCGCCGGGGAGCACCCCGGAGTCGCCGGGATATCCGGCCGCGAGCACGCGGGCTCCGAGCAGGTGGGTGATGCGGGTGCGCAACGGGGGCGGAAGGTCACGCCACCCGGGTCGTAGGGCAGGGCTCACTGCGGCAGTGTGTCGGAGAAGGACAAGTCCGGCAAGGCTCACATACCAAAATCAGCCCGCGGACTGGTCCGTGGGGCGCTCCGTGCCCGGTCCGCTTCGAGAACGACCTGGGGTACCGATTCCGGCCGGATTCGGTACCCCAAGTCATTCTCAAGGCGGACTCAGTCGCGGCGGACCCAGCTGCGGCGCGAGTTCAGCCGGAGCGCGGGCTCCGTCGCGATGCAGCTCAGTCGCGCGTCAGCTTGCGGTAGGTGACCCGGTGCGGGCGCGCGGCGTCCGCACCGAGGCGCTCGATCTTGTTGGCCTCGTACGACTCGAAGTTGCCCTCGAACCAGTACCAGTTCGCCGGGTTCTCCTCCGTGCCCTCGTAGGCCAGGATGTGCGTCACCACCCGGTCGAGGAACCACCGGTCGTGCGAGACCACGACGGCGCAGCCGGGGAACTCCAGCAGGGCGTTCTCCAGGGAGCCGAGGGTCTCGACGTCGAGGTCGTTGGTGGGCTCGTCGAGCAGCAGCAGGTTGCCGCCCTGCTTGAGCGTCAGCGCGAGGTTGAGGCGGTTGCGCTCGCCACCGGACAGCACGCCGGCCGGCTTCTGCTGGTCCGGCCCCTTGAACCCGAACGACGCGACATAGGCGCGCGACGGGATCTCGACGTTGCCGACCTTGATGAAGTCGAGCCCGTCGGACACGACCTCCCACAGCGTCTTCTTCGGGTCGATGCCACCGCGCGACTGGTCGACGTAGGAGATCGAGACGGTGTCGCCGATCTTGAGCTCGCCGCCGTCGAGCGGCTCCAGGCCCACGATCGTCTTGAACAGCGTGGTCTTGCCGACGCCGTTCGGGCCGATGACACCGACGATGCCGTTACGCGGCAGCGTGAACGACAGCCCGTCGATGAGCACGCGGTCGTCGAAGCCCTTCTGCAGGTTCTCCGCCTCCAGCACCAGCGAACCCATGCGGGGGCCGGCAGGGATCTGGATCTCCTCGAAGTCGAGCTTCTTGGTGCGCTCCGCCTCCGCGGCCATCTCCTCGTAGCGGGCCAGACGTGCCTTGGACTTGACCTGGCGGCCCTTGGCGTTGGACCGCACCCACTCCAGCTCCTCCTTGAGGCGCTTGGAGAGCTTGGCGTCCTTCTTGCCCTGGACCTCCAGACGGGCCTGCTTCTTCTCCAGGTACGTCGAGTAGTTGCCCTCGTACGGGTAGAGGCGCCCGCGGTCGATCTCGCAGATCCACTCCGCGACGTGGTCGAGGAAGTACCGGTCGTGGGTCACGGCGAGCACAGCGCCGGCGTACCCGGCGAGGTGCTGCTCGAGCCAGAGCACGGACTCGGCGTCGAGGTGGTTGGTGGGCTCGTCGAGGAGCAGCAGGTCGGGCTTCTCCAGGAGCAGCTTGCACAGCGCCACGCGGCGGCGCTCACCACCGGAGAGGACCGTGACGTCGGCGTCCGGCGGCGGGCAGCGGAGCGCGTCCATCGCCTGCTCGAGCTGGGAGTCGAGGTCCCACGCGTCGGCGGCGTCGATGTCCTCCTGCAGCGTGCCCATCTCGGCCAGCAGCGCGTCGAAGTCGGCGTCGGGCTCGGCCATGAGGGCGGAGATCTCGTCGAACCGCGCCTTCTTGGCGAGGATCTCGCCGACCGCCTCCTGGACGTTGCCCAGGACCGTCTTCTCCTCGTTCAGCGGCGGCTCCTGCTGCAGGATGCCGACCGTGTAGCCGGGCGAGAGGCGCGCCTCACCGTTGCTGGGCGTGTCCAGTCCCGCCATGATCTTGAGGATCGTGGACTTGCCCGCGCCGTTCGGCCCGACGACGCCGATCTTCGCGCCGGGCAGGAAGTTCAGCGACACGTCATCGAGGATGACCTTGTCGCCGTGCGCCTTACGCGCCTTATACATGGAGTAGATGTACTCAGCCACTGCCTGTGTTCCACCGTTCACAGTAGGTACTTCGGATGGGGGCGCTCACACGGCGCGGGTGCCAGGGTGTCCGCGCAGGGATTCCCCAGCACCCGCGGACCGCAGAGCACGACTGGCCCAAGCCTACGCGTTCACCAGCTCGGGGGTCCGGGCGCCTGCCTCCGCACCGTGGTCGGTCTCGTCATGCGGAGCGTCGATCTCGTACAGGTCGCCGTCGCCCGGCCGCGCGGCGCCGAGCCCACCGCCACCGCCCGGGGCGCCGTCGGGCACCGTGTCGTGGTGCACCAGCCGCGAGAACTCCACCTGGCCGCGGGTGGCGTCGACGCCGACCGCCGTCGCGTTGATCATCAGGCCGGTCCGCTGGGCGCCGTCG
This sequence comes from Promicromonospora sp. NPDC023987, assembly GCF_040639055.1. Lineage (NCBI taxonomy): Bacteria > Bacillati > Actinomycetota > Actinomycetes > Micrococcales > Promicromonosporaceae > Promicromonospora > Promicromonospora sp. NPDC023987. The sequence continues at coordinate 37,787 of NZ_JBEZZF010000019.1, forward strand.
GGACCCGTCCACTCGTCGACCTCGAGACGTCCCGTCACCACCACCGGGACGCCCTTGCGCACCGACCTGAGCACGTTCCGCGCAGCGGTGCGCCAGGCCTTGACGGTGAACCACAGCGTGGCGCCGTCGGTCCAGTCGCCGTTCTCGTTCATGTAGCGCCGGGTGCTGGCCACGCGGAACGTGGTCCACTCCAGGTCCTTCGCCGCGTCCTTCGAGACGTGCAGAGCGGGGGTGTTGCCGGCAAAGCCCGACACGGTCACCGTGACGTCGTTCATAGAGCCCTCCTGGGTTCACGGACCGGCCCGAGCGGCCGGTCCGTACCCAGCATCAGGCGCGAACGGAGCCGAGGTCGGTGAGCCGGACGCCACCTGGGGACGGAGCCCCGATCGAGCCGCCTGTGGTCGCGTTCTCTTCCAGGCGGAGCGGTGCGGCGGGTCCGTCGTCCCGCGCACTCTGTGCGAGCTCACGCACCGCGCGGTGCTCGTCGAGCAGCCGCTGGGTGGGCGCACCGAGGGTCTGCTGCAGCACACGTTCGAGCGCTGCCCTGCCCGACGCGATGACGCCCTGCGCCCGCCGCGAGGCCAGCGCGCGCCGCATCTGCATCGCCACGAGGAACACCACGAGCGCGGTCACGGCCGCCGCGACGGCGAGCACGCCGAGCACCGTGGTCCACGTCTCCCCTGCGGGCAGCACCCCCATCGACGCCAGCACCGTCGCTATCCCGAGCAGCACGGCCACCAGCACCGCCCCGAGCGCGATCCGCCGGGTGAGGCGCTGCGTCGTCGGGCCGCGGGTGTCGAGGGTGACGGCCTGCAGCGCCGTCGCCACCGCCGTCGCGACCTCCTGGGCGCTCGCCACGCTCGACGCGAGCGACCGCTGCCAGCCGTGCTTGAGCGACTCCCCCGAGCCGGTGAGCCAGCGGGACCTGGACAGGGCTATCGAGTCCGGGTCCGGGCTGCGGAACTCGGGCGAGCCGTATCCGTTGCGCACCGCTGCGCCGACCTGCGCGGCGACCGACTCCAGCCCCGCCGCCCGCGCCAGCGCGTCCACCTCGCGCTCGAGCACCGTGTCGATGTGCCACGGCACCTCGGCCGGCGTCTGGCTCAGCAGGAGCGTCGCAGCGGCGTCCAGCTCGCCCGCCGCCCGGCCCGCCGAGACGGACCGGCGCGCCACCGTCTGCTCCAGGAGCCCGCGCAGGTCGGCGATGCCGATGTCCGTCTTGGTCGACGCCGCGACCACCGGGACGTTCTCCAGCCCGTCGTCGCGCAGCAGACGCTTGACGTCGTTGACCAGGTTGTCCCGCTGCCCGACGGGGACGGTGTCGATCTGGTTGAGCACCACGACCGTCGACGCCTGCATGCCCGACGAGTCGCGCAGGTAGCCCGTGTGCAGGGCGTCGTCGGCGTACTTCTGCGGGTCAACCACCCACACGAGCAGGTCGACGAGCGGCAGCACCTTGTCCACGACCTCCCGGTGCCCCGGGGCGACGGAGTCGTGGTCGGGCAGGTCCAGCAGCACCAGCCCGGAGAGGCTCGCCTCGTCGGTGGCGTCGAGCTCGCTGGCACGCGTGATGCGGCGCTCGCGCTCCACGCCGAGCCAGTCCAGCAGCGTCGCGGCGTCGTCGCTCCACGAGCAGGCGGTGACCTTGGCGGTGGTGGGGCGCTTGACCCCGACGTCGGCGAACGTGAGGCGGGAGATCTTGTTGAACGTGCTCGACTTGCCGGACCCGGTGCCCCCGGCGAGCGCCACCACCGTGTGGTCGACGCCGAGCGCGAGCCGTTCCCGCACACCCGCGACGGAGCTGGCGACCTTGCCGAAGACGGCGTCCTCGAGGCGTGATCCGGCGATCTGGAGCGCCCGTCCGAGGTCCTCGGTGCGTGCGCTCAGTGTCGCGTCATGGCTCGTCATGTCAGCCTCCTGAGCTCGGCCAGCCGCACGCGGAGCGGAGCGGCCGCGTCGTCGGCTAAGGCGGGGACGTCAAGGGCACTCTGGACAGAACGGGCCTCTTCCGCAACCGCTAGCGCTACCTTGTCGGCAAGTTCGCCCTGTAGTTCCTCGATGGCCTCGCTCGCGGTCTCGCCGAGGACCCGGTCGACGAGCCGTGCGGAGTCGTCGTTCCCGAGCGCCGTGGCCAGCAGCAGGGCGGCGAGGCCGGTGTCGCCGAACGCCTTGCGGGCGCCCGCTGCTCGAGCCGGTGCATCGGGTTCGGTGCTCTCGGTGGCCGAACCGTCCATGCGCGCGACAAGGTCGTCGGCCAGCCGGGACCACTCGGTGGCGTGCGACTCCCCCCAGGTGCGGCGCTCCTTGGCGCGGGCGGCGGCGTCCGCGCCGAGGAGCGTCTCTCCGGCCGGTGGTGCGCCAGGTCCGGCGAGGACGGCCCGCAGGCTCTCCTCGGTGCGGACGCCGGCCGCGACGAGGGCACGGACGGCGGTGGCCTCGACCTCCTCGCGCAGCCCGACGAGCACCGCCTCCCGGTTCTTGCCCGCGCGCTTGGTCGTCCGCGCGATACCGTCGCGGACCGTGACCCGGGAGATGTGCCTGGTGCTGGCCAGCTCGGCGAACCGCGCGGCGACCGTGCCCTCGCCGGCCGCGCCGGACAGCACGGCGGTGCGCGCCGCAAGCTGCTCGTCCGGGACCACCGAGTTCACGGCGTTGCGCAGGTCGAAGGCGGTGGTGCCCTGCTCCTCCACCGCGGCGACGAGGCCCATCACCCATTCCGGGAGCGCGCCGAGCGCGCCCTTGAGCGTGCGCAGGATGATCGTGCGCGAACGTTCGGGCCCGGCCATCAGGCCGAGCCAGCGCTGGATGGGTTCGACCAGCTTGGGCGCGAGGAGGCCTTCGTGCGGCCCGACGTCGGGCACGATGAACAGCGGGACGTCCTTCATGCCCCGCTCCTTCATCCGCGAGTTGAGGTCCGCGCGGACCGTCGTCAGGTTCTCCTTCGGCACCCGGTTGAGGACCATCGCGACGCTCGCGCCGCGCTCCCTGGCACGGTCCAGTGCCTGCCAGGGCAGGGCGTCGCCGTAGCGGGCCGCTGTGGTGACGAACAGCCAGAGGTCGGCGGCTTCGAGCAGCTGGTGGGCGGTGGAGCGGTTCTCCGAGAGGAACGAGTCCAGGTCGGGCGCGTCCATCAGCGCGGTCCCGCGCGGCACGCCCTCGTGCTTGACGAGCCGGGCCAGCTCGGTGACCGGGCCGGGCGTGAGCGTGTCGACGTCGCGCGGGTGCACGCCCACCACCGGTTCGCGGGTGGTCGGCCGCAGCACCCCGGCCTCCGAGACCTCTTCGCGCAGCAGGCTGTTGAACAGGGTGGACTTGCCGGCTCCGGTGGAGCCCGCCAGCACGACGACGGCGGGGCTGGACAGCTCGGCGAGGCGCGGCAGCAGGTGTTCGTCGAGCTGCGCCAGGAGTCGTTCGCGGGAGGCTTCGGCTTCTTCGGCGCTGTCGATGGGAAGGGGCAGGGTCGCGGCGGCGACGTCGCGACGCAGATCTCGTACGACGTCGTGCACCGTGAAGCCGAGCTGCTCCGCAACGTTCGGGTCCACACCACCCCGACGGCCGAGCACTGCGGAGCGTGTTCCTGGAGTCACGGCTTCATCCTGATAGGTCAAGATCGTTCTGCCAACCGTGCCGCGCGGTTTGGTGTGCAGAAAGACAGGTGTCGGTCGACCCGCCGGAGTGAGCTACGCACACTCCCAAGCGGCAGTTTGGTGCCCCCGGCAGGATTCGAACCCGCGACCTAGTCATTAGAAGGGACCCGCTCTATCCAACTGAGCTACGGAGGCAAGTGGTGCCGAGTTTAGCGTAGGTGAAGCAGGTCTTGACCATGCCAAACAGAGACAGACCCGCACGACGGCGGAGCGGCGCGCGTCGCTGCGAGCCAGGCCCCTTGCCCTTCCCGACACCCGTGCATATGGTCATGTTTCCCGACTTCCATCGATTGAGGGGTCAAAGATGACGAATGATCTTCAGAAGTTGAGCCGTCGCCACCTGCTCCAGGCCGCCGGGGCGGCCGCGCTCGCCGTGACGTCCGGCGCCACCGTCGCGTCGGCCACCACGGCGGCCGCCACGCCGGCCGCCGTGCCGACCAGCCCTGGCGCGCGTCCGGTACCGCCGGGCAAGATCGGGTTCGGCCTGTACTCGGTGCGGACGATGCTGGCCGAGGACCCGGAGGGCACCCTCGCGATGCTCGCCGACGCGGGCTACAGCGAGATCGAGCCCGCGTACGACTACGGCAACCGCACCCCTGAGCAGTTCAGGGCGATCGCGGACGACAACGGTCTCCGCGTCATCGGCAGCCACCACAACCCGAGCGACTTCCGCGGTGCTCAGGCCGAGGTGACCTTCGAGCGGGCGGTGACGCTCGGTCAGCAGTACGTCGGGGTGTCCTACATGGACGGCGCGCAGACCGCCGACGGGTACCGCCGGATGGCCGACGAGATGAACCAGTGGGGCGAGGCGGCGCAGAGCTACGGGCTGCGCTGGTACGCGCACCTTCATGACAACGAGTTCCACGACGACCCGGTGACCGGCGAGCGGCTGTTCGACGTCTGGCTCGAACGTGCCGACCCGCAGCTCGTCTGGTTCGAGCTGGACCTCTACTGGATCCTCCGGGCCGGTGTGGACCCGGGGCCGTACCTTGACGCCTACGAGAGGCGGTTCCCGCTTCTCCACCTGAAGGACGGGACGCCCACCGAGGGCATCGAGACCGATCTCGGCGCCGGCACGGTCGACTTCCCGGGGATCCTGTCGCACCTGCGGCACCCGGGCGCACACAGCTACATCATCGAGCGCGACGAGCAGCCGCACCCGGTACGGACAGCCAACGCCTCCTACGACTACCTTCGCAGCGTGCGCTTCACGCCGCTGAAGTAGGCCTGCGGCCGTTGCGTGCGGCACCGGCCGCCGCACGCAACGGCGTCGCTCAGCGGCCGAGCCTGCTCGGCGCACCTATCTGAGGAGACTGCATGGACGCGCTCGACCTCCAGCGTGCTTACCTGGACCTCACGACACCGCATGTCGCCGACGCGATGGTGCGCCTGGGCATCGCCGTCCGCCAGGCGCCCCCGGACGTCCGTCCGCTCTGGGCCGACACGCACATCGTCGGCCGCGCCCGGCCGGCGCGACATGTCGGCAGCGTCGACGTGTTCCTCGAAGCCATCGAATGCGGTGAGCCGGGAGACGTCCTCGTGGTGGACAACGACGGCCGAGACGACGAGGCATGCGTCGGAGACCTCATCACCCTCGAGATCCAGCGTGCCGGGCTCGGCGGGATCGTGATCTGGGGGCTGCACCGCGACTCGCGCGAGCTGCGCACCATCCGCCTCCCTGTGTTCAGCCAGGGCACCGTCCCCGCCGGCCCGCAGCGCCTCGATCCCCAGCAGGTCGACGCGCTCACCGCCGCGCGGTTCGGCGACCATACGGTCACGGCCGACGACTTCGTGCTCGGCGATGATGACGGCGTGCTGTTCCTCCCCCTCGACCGCGCGGCCGACATCGCGGAGCTCGCGGTCACGATCCGCGACACCGAACGCCGCCAGGCCATACGCATGAACCTCGGCACCAGCCTCCGCGAGCAGACCAGGTTCACCGCCTACCTCGCCGCACGTGACCGCGACGGCACGACCTTCCGCCAGCACCTCCGCGCCATCGGCGGGGCCATCGAGGAGTGAGTCGGCGCGGCCGCCGGACCGATCGCCGAGCCGGACGAGTGTCAGACGCGCCACGTAGCCTTCCCGCATGCCCTCCGGAACCACAGAGATCGCCCCCGACGTCGCGCGTCGGCTGCGCCTGCGCACGCAAGGGCTGTGGCGGCACGACGGCGGGGCGGTCGCCCCGGAGCCGTCACCCGTCGACGTCGTCCGGCGGATGGTCGCGCTCCAGGGCCAGGACCTGCCCGCCGTGCTCCGGGCGATCGCGATCCGGTCCCGCACGGGCACCACGGTCGAGGACGTGCGGGCTGCGTTCGACGCCGGCGACCTGGTGCGTGGCTGGACCCAGCGCGGCACCCTGTTCGCGACCACACCGGCCGACCTCACCGCCCTCGTCTCGCTGACGGGCGAGCGGGTGACCCAGCTGGGCCGGCGCACCCGCGAGACCGAGGGGCTGGACGACGTCGTCATGGCCCGAGCGGAGGCCGTCACCCGCGAGGCGCTCGCGGCGCCCGGCAACGTCGGCGGGATCACGCGTGCCGAGATGCTCGACCTGTGGCGGCAGGCCGGCGTGGCCGTCGAAGGCCAGCGCGGCTACCACCTGATCGTCTCCCTGGCGCTCCGCGGGGTACTGCACTGGGGTCCGTTCGCCGGAACGCAGCAGCTGATGGTCGCAACGCCCGCCGCCGGGCACTCCGGGCTCCCTATCGAGGAACCCGGCCGTGCCCTGCGCCGCATCGCACGGTCGTACTTCACCAGCCGCGGGCCCGCGACCGTCGACGACCTCGCCTGGTGGCTCGGCCTGCCCAAGACGCCCGTGCGGGCCGCGGTGTCCGCGCTGCGCGAGGCGGAACCGGACATCCTTGTCGAGGTGATCGTGGATGGCACCGCGATGCTCGTCGGGCGGGAGCCCGATCCGCGCTGCCTCGGGGGCGGCGCCGCGGCTGGGCTCAGCTCGTGGCTCACGGAGCCCTCCGGCGTCGTGCTCGTGCCCGGGTTCGACGAGATGGTCCTGGGCTACCAGGATCGCGGCCTGATCGCCGACGCCGAGGCCATGCGGACCGTCGTCCCGTTCACCAACGGGATCTTCCGCCCGGCGGTGCTCCTGGACGGACGCCTGATCGGGACGTGGCGCCGTGTGCCGAAGTCGGACGAGGCGCCCTTCGAGCTCGTCCCGGGCGTAGGCGCCCCTGCCACGGCGGACGTCGAGGCGGCAGTGACGGCCTGGCACCTGGGCTGACCGCCGGCGGCGTCCGACGCGCTCCGCCCGAAAGCGCGTCAAGATGGAACATGCTGCTCGCTGAGGTCGCCGCCACGTCCGATGCCGTCGCCGCCACGCGCTCGCGCCTCGCCAAACGGGCGGCGATCGCCGCCCTGCTGCGCCGCACGGCCACGCGTGACCAGGCGACAGGCGACCCGGCCGCCGGAGCCCGGAGCACCACCGACGCCACGGACGACGAGATCGCCGCCGACATCGAGATCGTCGTCGCCTACCTCGCCGGCGCGCTGCGGCAACGTCGCACCGGGCTCGGCTGGGCAGCGCTGCGCGACCTCCCGCCACCGGCGACCGAGGCGACGCTCACGGTGCAGGACGTCGACGCGGCGTTCGCCGAGATGGCGGCCCTCGAAGGCACCGGGTCCGCACAGGCACGTACGTCCGCGGCCACCGCACTCTTCGGCACGGCGACCGAGCGCGAGCAGGCGTTCCTGCGCGGCCTCGTCGCGGGCGAGCTGCGGCAGGGCGCACTGGACTCGGTGGTCGTCGACGCCGTCGCCGAGGCCGCGGGCACGCCGGCGGACGCCGTCCGCCGCGCCGTCATGATGCGTGGCGCGACCGGCCCGGTCGCGAGCGCCGTGCTCCTCGCCGACGACCCGGCAGCGACGCTCGCGACGTTCACCCTCGAGGTCGGCCGGCCGGTCCGGCCCATGCTCGCCCAGTCCGCACCGGACATCGACGCCGCCTTCGAGAAGCTCGGCTCCACCGGCGAGCCCACCGAGCTGTGCGTCGACGTCAAGCTCGACGGCATCCGCGTCCAGGTACACCGGCTCGGCGACGAGGTCCGCGTCGTCACGCGGTCGCTGGACGACATCACCGAGCGCGTGCCCGAGATCGTCGAGGCCGTGCGCGCGCTCCCGTCCGACCGGCTCGTGCTCGACGGCGAGGCGCTCGCCGTCGGCCCGGACGGCGTACCGCGGCCCTTCCAGGAGACCGCCGCACGGTCAGCGACCCGGGAGGCGACGCCGGAGGCGGAGCTGGCAGCCCAGCTCCAGCTCTCCCCGTTCTTCTTCGACGTGCTGCACGCCGACGGGCGTGACCTGGTCGACGCCCCGCTCCGCGAGCGCCTCGCGGTCCTCGACGAGGTGGCGGGGTCGCACACGGTGCGCCGTCTGCTCACCTCGGACCCTGCTGCCGCCGCCGAGTTCTTCGTGGGCGCGCTGCGTGAGGGCCAGGAAGGTGTGGTGGTGAAGTCGCTCGACGCGCCGTATGCGGCCGGACGGCGAGGGGCCGGCTGGGTCAAGGTCAAGCCGCGCCAGACCCTCGATCTCGTGGTGCTGGCGGTCGAGCGGGGTTCGGGCCGTCGGCAGGGCTGGCTGTCGAACATCCACCTCGGTGCGCGCGATCCGGAGGGTGGGTTCGTGATGCTGGGCAAGACCTTCAAGGGGATGACGGACGAGATGCTGGAGTGGCAGACGGCGCGGTTCACCGACCTCGCGACGGACGACGACGGCTGGGTCGTGACCGTTCGTCCCGAGCAGGTCGTGGAGATCGCGTTCGACGGGCTGCAGCGCTCCACCCGCTACCCGGGCGGGCTGGCCCTGCGTTTCGCGCGGGTGCTGCGCTACCGCGACGACAAGAGCGCGACGGAGGCGGACACGATCGAGGCGGTGCGGTCCCTGGCGGGTGGCTCGGCCTGACCATGTAGCTGCTGCCATTTTCCGGCCAGAACTGGCAGCAGCTACATGGTCACTTTGCGGCCCGCTGGACGGTCGTTGGCAGATATCTGACTTATCCCTAGATTGTGGTCAGCCCGGGGTGGCGATCCGCCCGACGACGAGCGAGGGGAACGCATGAGTGACATCCGGCAGGCCCGCAGGTGGTTCGACGGCGCGGCGTTCCGACAGGATCTCCGGGCGGCGTGGCTCGACGCCTCGATCGCGCTCCTCATCACCCTGGCGATCTTCGCCTGGCTCACCTGGCGCATCCACGCGGGGACGTCGCCGACGATCGACGTCATACCGACCTTTGCCGGCGGCGCCGGTGCGTACTGGATGTACTGGATGTGCCAGGCGTTCGGCTGGTCGGGGCTGCTGTGGGCGTGGATCACCGTGCTGCTCGGCCTGGTGCGCTCCAGCCGCCCGCAGCCGTGGTTCCCGCTGACGCCCGCGACCGTCGAGAAGCTGCACCGCACCACCAGCCTGACGACGATCGTGCTGATGTTCGCGCACGCGTTCTGGTTCTTCGCCGAGGAGGTACGGGGCAACGCGGAGGGGCTCGGCCCCGTCAGCCGTGTCTGGTCCGCCTTCCTGAACGTCTTCGTTCCCGGCGTCTACCCCAGCGGCACCGGCGTGATCGCGATCCTCATCGGCCTGCTGGCCCTGTACCTGTCGGTCCCGCTCGGTCTGGCCTACTACGCCCGGCGGCGGATCGGCGCCCGGACCTGGCGCGTGCTGCACTCCTCGATCATCGTCGTCTACGTGCTGAGCGTCTGGCACACGCTCCTGTACGGCACGAACGTCTGGTTCGACGGCTGGTTCCGCACCACGATGTGGCTGCTGCAGCTGCCCGTCGCCGCGTTGCTGTTGATCCGTCTCCTGGCGCCGGCATACCGGCCGCGGAGTGGCGTCCTGGACGCCCTGGGCCGCTGGGCCGCCCGCACTGCCGTGGCGACCACCGTCGTCGTCCTGCTGGCCGTAGCGGGGTCGGGGCGGGACGGCGGCCGGACTCCCGGCGTCGACGGCGCCGGGCTCAACGTCACCCAGGCCATGGTGTGGGCGGGGCTCGTGGTGTTCCTCATCGTGGTCGGAGTCGCGGTGGTTCGCGCGCACCGCGTCGCCGCGCGGGAGCGCAGCAGAACCCGAATTTCATCCGAGACATATCTCGACAGATAGTTACATATCCGGCATTGTTCGAGCAGACCAACCTGTACCCGACCCAGACGGGCACACGATGAGCTCAACCACGATCGACGGCATCGCCGACACCGGCGACGCCGTCGGCGGTGCTGCCGCCCACCGCCCCTTGAAGCTCGACGACCCTGCGACGGTCACCGCCGTCGCCGACCTGATCGCGTCGCAGGACGCGGGCGCCGTCCACGCGCGGCTTCGCGAGGAGTGGGGCGACCTCGCTCCCGTCGAGCTGGAGCCCGGCGCCCGCGCCTGGCTCGTGACGGAGTACCGGACCATCGTCGCGATGGCCCGCGACCAGTTTCCCCTCACGACGGCGACCGGGACCTGGAGCGGTCACGACGCGCCCTCCGCGGGCTCTCCCTTGCTACGGCCCTTCGCGACAGCCCACCGGCAGACGGTGGAGCAGGCGGACGGAACCCTGCACAGCAGGCTCCGCACGCCGCTCGACGAGGTGCTCGGCGTGATCGACGACGCGGAGGTCGCCAGGACCACGCGCGAGAGGTGCGAGGAGCTCATCGACCGGTTCGCCGCGACCGGTGTGGCCGACCTGGTACGCGAGTACGTGGCGCCGATGCCGCACCTGACGCTCGGTGCCGTCCTCGGGTTCGACGCGGGGACCGCCGAGCAGGTGTTCGAGGCCGCGGCACGCCGAGCGGCGGACCGGGATACCGCATCCGCCGTGCAGGAGGTGAGCTTCCTGCTCTCCGGGCAGACGGCGGCCCGCCGACCCGACGGCACGCCCACCCCCGCCGGCCGGCTCGCGCGGCATGCCTCGTACGAGAGCACCGCGGAGGCGGCGCTCGGCCTCCTGTCGCTCACGGCGACCGCGGCCCTCGGCCTGCGGGCCTGGCTGGCACAGACGCTCTACCTCTCCCTGACCGACGAGCGGTTCGCCAGGCGGCTCGCGGGCGGGCGGCTCGGGACCGACGAAGCGCTCGACGAGGTGCTGTGGACCGCGTCGCCGGTGAGCACGCTGGCGCCGCGGATCGCCGCCGAGGACTTCCTGCTCGACGGCAAGCTCGTACAGCGCGGGGACGCGATGCTGCTCGCTGTCGGCGCGGTCGGCTCGGACCCGAGCATCCGCGGCGACGACCCGTGGGACGGTTCCGGCCGCCGGGCCCACCTCACGTTCGGGGTGGGCGCCCACGCGTGCCCCGCGCCGCACCTGGCCCGGCTGATCGTCCGGACCGCGGCCGAGACTCTGCATCGCCGCCTCAGCCCCGCGCTCGCGATGCCCGCGGACGAGCTCCGGTGGGTACCGGACTTCCGTTTTCGCCTGCTGGAGGCGCTTCCGGTCGTCTTCCGCCCCGAGCACCACGCCCCGCCGTCCGCTCCCTGAACCTCGCGGACGCCGCGCGACCCGCGCCTGCTGAACACGTTCGACGTGCTGGACGCGGAGCCCAGGGCGGAGATGTGACGCCTGCCGGCGCGATGACGTGGGGCGGGGCTGCTCACCGGAAGGTGGCCGGGGCAGCGTCCCGCAGCAGCCGCGCGTAGGGGTGCTGCGGGTCGTCGAAGACGGTCGCGGCCGGGCCCGACGCGACGATGCGGCCCTCCTGCAGCACCGCGAGGTCGTCGCTCATGTGCAGCGCCACCCCGAGGTCGTGGGTGATGAGGAGGTAGGCGAGGTTCCGCTCGCGCTGGAGCCGGTCGAGCAGATCGAGCACCTGTGCCTGGACCGACACGTCGAGCGCCGAGACGGGCTCGTCGAGGATCAGGACCCGGGGATCGGCCGCGAGCGCCCGCGCGACCGAGACGCGCTGACGCTGCCCGCCGGACAGGTGCAGCGGCCGGCGGGTGGCCAGGGCAGGGTCGAGACCGACGGTGTCCAGCAGCTCCGCGATCTGGGCGCGTACCGGCGCCGGCCGGACCGTCCGGCCGTGGGTGAGCGCGTCCGCGAGGACGGCGCCGACGCTCCAGCGCGGGTCGAACGAGCTGAGGGCGTCCTGGAACACCGCGCTGACGAGCGACCGGCGGGGGCGTCGGCGGGCCTCCGGGAGCTGGCTCCACGGCTGGCCGAGCAGGGTGACCTCGCCGGCGTCGGGCCGTTCGAGCCCGAGGAGGAGCCGGGCGGTGGTGGACTTGCCGGAGCCGGACTCGCCGATCAGGCCGAGGGTCCGTCCGGCGCGGAGGGTGAAGGAGACGTCGTCGGCCGCGACGATCTCCCGCCCGCCCACGTGAAAGGTCCGCGCGAGCCCTGCGGCTTCAAGCAGCACGTCCCCCTGAGTGCCCACGTCGTCGAACGTAGGCCTGGTCGCTTCATCAGCGGTCATGCCGCGACCACCCCTACGTTCGGCACCGGCTGTGGGGCCGACGGCGGGGTCGACGGCGGCCGGGACGTCTCCCGAGAGGGGCGTGCCGCGGGGGTGGCCCGCGGGGACGGCGGCGACGAGCTTGCGGGTGTAGGCGTGCCGGGGCCGCTCGAACACCTCGGCCGGGGTCCCCTCCTCGACCACGACGCCGTCGGTCATGACGAGCACCCGGTCGGCGATACCCCGCACGACGGACAGATCGTGGCTGATGAGCAGCACCGCGGTGCCGTCGTCGCGCAGCTGACCCAGCAGCCGGAGCACCCCGGCCTGGACCGGCTGGTCGAGGGCTGTGGTCGGCTCGTCGGCGATGACGAGCTCTGGTTCGCCCGCGATGCCGGAGGCGATGAGGGCCCGCTGGCGCTGCCCACCGGAGAGCTGGCCGGGGCGCTGGCGGGCGCGCAGCGCGGCGTCGGGCAGGCCCACCCGGTCCAGGAGCTCGACGGTGCGGGCGTGGCGCGCGGCGGCGCCGAGGTTCGTGTGCAGGGCGAGCGTGTCCCCGATCTCCCGGCCGACGGGGCGCAGCGGGTCAAGGGAGACGAGCGCGTCCTGCGCGATCAGGCCGACGGTGCCGCCGCGCAGGCGGCGCAGGGCTCGTCCGGACAGCGTGAGCACGTCCTGCCCGGCGACGGTCAGCTCCGCGGCCGAGACCCGTGCGCTCTCCCCCGCAAGGCCGACGATGCTGCGCGCCGTGACGCTCTTGCCCGAGCCGGACTCGCCGACGATCGCCACGCACTCGCCGGCCGCAACGTGGAAGCTGATGCCGTCGACGACGCGCCGCTCACCCCGGCGGCCCGCCCCGCGGCGGTCCGGGAAGGCGACGACCAGGTCCCGCACGTTCAGCACGGGGTCGGCCGGCACCGGCGCCGTCGGCTCCGTCAGTTCCGGCTCCGTCATACGGCACTCCTGTTCCGCTTCTGGATGCCGCGCCCGATGACGGTGGCGGCAGCCGCGCTGGCGACGATCGCGAGGCCGGGGAAGAACGTCATCCACCAGAAGTTCGCGATGTAGGTGCGACCGGCGGCGAGCATCGCGCCCCACTCCGCGGCGGGCGGTACTGCGCCCAGGCCGAGGTAGCTCAGGGACGACACCCAGATGATCGCCTGCCCGAGCCCGAGGGTCGCGAGCACGAACAGCGCGGCGGTGACGTTCGGCAGGATGTGGCGGGCCACGATCCACAGCCGGCCGCGCCCCAGCACGCGCGCCGCCTCGACGAACTCGGCGGACGCCGTCCGGCGCACCTGGGACCGGATGATGCGCGCGTACCCGGGGGCGGTGGCCAGGCCGACGGCGATGGTCGAGCTCAGCACGCCCGGCCCCGTGACGACGATGAAGAGCAGCGCGAGCAGCAGTCCGGGGAAGGCGAAGAGCACCTCGACCACCCGGGTGGTTCCGAAGTCGAGCCAGCGTGGGCCGAGGCCCGCGACGAAGCCGAGGACTATCGCGAGGCCGATGCCGATCGCCGTCGCCAGGACGCCGATCAGGAGCGACTCGGACGCGCCGTGGACCACGCGGGTGTAGATGTCGCGGCCGGACTCGTCGGTCCCGAACAGGTGCGCGGTCGACGGGCCCTGGAAGGCGTCGGCGGGCGCGGTGGCGAGCGGGTCACCAGGGGCGAGCAGGTTCGGCCAGAGCGCGGCGACGAGGAGGAGGACCAGGACCACGCCGGCGAGCACCTCGCCGGCGGTCGGCCGGAAGGTGGGGGCGCCGACGACGGCGGAGCGCGGTCCGCTCATGCCGTCACCGCCCGGGTGCGCGGGTCGATGGCCCGGTCGGCGAGGTCGGTCACGAGCGTCATGACCGTGTAGGCGAGCGCGACCACGAGCACGATGCCGGTGACCAGCGTGACGTCGCGCAGCTGGACCGCCGACAGGAGGCTGCGGCCGAGGCCCTGGCGGGCGAAGACCGCCTCGACGACGACGGCGCCGCTGATCAGCGACCCGAACGCCCAGCCGGAGAGCCCGACGGCGGGGATCGCCGCGTGCCGCAGGGTGTGCCGCCAGAAGATCCGGACCTCGCTCTCGCCGCGAGCCCGGGCGGTGGTGACGAACGGCGACTCCATGGCGGTCAGCAGGGACTCGCGCATGACCTGGCCGAGGAACCCGGCCAGCGGGATCGCCAGGGTGAGCGCGGGCAGCACGATGCCGAGCGGTCCGGGCACGCTGACCGGCGGCAGGACGCCGAGGGTCAGGCTGAAGAAGAGGATCAGGACGGTCGCGAGCCAGAAGTGCGGCACGGCGGCCGCCACCAGCTCGAGCCCTGAGCCGATGGCCCAGGCGACCCGACCGCCCCGCACGCTCCAGGCAGCGAGCGCGCACGCGAGCGCCCAGGCGAGCGCGAGGGAGCACAGCGCGAGGGTGAGCGTGGCCCCGAACTGCTCACCGATCGCCGTCGCCACTGGCTTGTGCAGCGAGTACGACTGCCCGAGGTCGCCGGTCAGCAGCCGGCCGAGGTAGGTGAGGTACTGCACCGCGAGCGGCTGGTCGAGACCGTACTCGCGGCGGACCTGCTCCAGCGCCTCCGGACCCGCCTGCGAGCCGGGGCCCCCGAGGATCGCCTGGGCCGGGTCGCCGGGGATAAGCCGGAGCGCGAAGAACGTGATGGTCGCGGCGGCCCAGAGCACGAACACCACGCCGCCCGCGCGCAGGAGCAGCCAGCGCCGGTTGCCCGGCGCCGGCCTGCTGCGCGCCCCGGTGGTGGGGACGGGAAGCGTCAAGGCGTCAGCCAGGCCTCGGCGAACGTCGGCGTCGACACCGTCGGCATCGCCCGCAGACCCTGCACGGTCGACGAGTAGAGGAAGTGGTTCTGCTGGTCGTACAGGGGCAGGATGTAGTACCCCTCGAGGATGATCCGCTGGGCCTGCTCGTAGAGGCTCTCGCGGTCGTCCGGGTTGCTCGTCGTGGAGGCCCGGGTGAGCAGGTCGTCGACCGCTGGGTCGTCCACCTGGGCGAGGTTCGCGAAGTAGCCGCTCGGCGCCGGCTCGATGCTGGCCGAGTGGTACAGGATCCGCAGCACGTCCGGGCCGACCTTCGTGTACGGGGCGCTCACGAGGTCGTAGTCGTTCTCGGCGAGCGCGCCGTACCAGCTCGACAGGTCGAGCGGGTGGAGCTTGATCTCGAAGCCCGCCGTCTTGGCGTCCGCCTGGATCTGCTCGAACAGGGACTGCTCGGCCGGGATGGACTGGTTGGTGCTCACCGGGAAGTCGAGGGTGAGGCGCTCGCCGTCCTTGACGCGGTAGCCCTCGGCGTCGCGCTCGGCCCAGCCTGCCTCGTCCAGCAGGCTCGCCGCGGCGTCGGTGTCGACGGTGAAGAGCTCGGGCAGGCTCAGCCCCAGCGGCTCGACGCTGGACAGCGGTGAGTACGACCGCTCGGCGGTCCCGAAGAACAGGCCCTCGATGCCGTCGTCCACGTTCACCGAACGGATGAACGCCTCGCGGACGCGCTCGTCGTCGAACGGCGCCTTGCTGGAGTTGAGCTCGATCCGGTTGGCGGCGCCGGGGCGGGGCGCGTCCAGCTCCTCGATCGCCTCGTCGGACTCGGCCGACTGGATGGTGTCGGGCTGCGCGTTGTCGATGACCTGCACCTCACCGGACTGGAGCGCGGCGTAGCGGCTCGCGGAGTCGGGGATGAACCGCCACACGATCGAGTCGAGGTACGGGAGGCCGGTGCCCTCGGCGTCCACGGGCACATCGGCGGGCGGAGAGTTGTAGTCCTCGTTCCGGACGAGCGTCACCGAGTCCTGGCGCTCCCACTCGTCGACGACGAACGGGCCGGTGCCGACCGGTGCCGCGCAGTTCTCGTCCTGGCTGCGCTCCAGGGCCTTCGGCGACTCCATGGCCACCCAGACCTGCGAGAGCGACTCCAGCAGCGCGCTGTCCGGCGCGCTCAGCTCCAGGCGGACCGTGTGGTCGTCGACGACCACGACGTCCTCGACCTTCGCCAGCGCGAGATAACCGGTGGACGACGCCGTCGCGGGGTCCTGCACGTGCGCGATGTTGGCGGCGACCGCCTCGGCGTCGAACGGCGTGCCGTCCGTGAACGTCACGTCCTCGCGGAGGGTGAACTCCCACGCCATCCCGTCGTCGCTCTCCTGCCACTCGGTGGCGAGCCACGGGATGACCTCGCCGTCCTCGTTCAGCGAGACGAGCGACTCGAGGTACTGGGTCGCGATGAGCGCCTGCGGGTAGTTGCCGCCGACGTGCGGGTCGAGGCACGAGGGTTCGGCGTCACCCGACGCGTAGGTGAGCGTTCCCCCGGTGACGGGTTCGCCGGTCGGCTCGCTGGTCGACCCGCCACCGGTGGAGCAGGCGGCGACCAGGAAGAGGGTGGCGGCAGCCGCGACAGCTGCGAGGACTGCACGCGAACGGGGAGTCCGGCGCGATGGCATGGTCATGTGCTTCCTTGCAGGGAACGGAGCGCGGTCGCTCGGGGTGCTGGACGGGATCCACTGGTGGTGCCAACCCAGGGGTTCCGTCACCGTATTCCGTCACGCCCCGCGTGACTGGTCACGATGTTGTGATGCTGGCCACGCGGCCTCCCGGATCACTCGTTTCGGCGGGGTCACGCAGCGCCCTGGTGAGGGCCGCTCCGAGGAGCGCGGTACCGGCCAGAGCCCAGATACCCCAGTGATAGCCGGTCAGCTCCGCGGCCGCGGTCATGGCCGGAGGCCCGCCGCCGAGGCCGCCGGCCGCGGCGGCGAGGGCAGCCACCAGCGCGAGCCCGACCGCGCCACCACCCTGGTGTGCCGTCGTGGCCAGCCCCGACGCAGCACCGGCGATCTGACCGGGGACCCCGCTGGTACAGATCACGAAGGAGCTGACGATCGAGACGCCCATCCCGAGAGCCCAGGGGACTGTCGGCGCGATCAGCGTGACGGCGAGAGGTCCGCCGGCGCTGCCGACGACGGCCCAGGCCGCGAGCGCCGCGGCCTGGACGAGCAGCCCCGCGCCGAGAGCGTCGTACAGGCCGATCCTTCCGATGATCCACGGGGCCAGCCGGGTTCCGGCGAGCGTCGCCACCGGGATGGGCAGGTAGGCGAGCGTCGCCTGGAGGGGCGCGAGGCCGCGTGTCTCCTGGAGATATAGCGTGACGAAGAAGAAGGTCCCCAGCATCACGGTCCCGACGAGCGCGAAGATGCCGTTGCCGACGACCACGGACCGGATCCGCAGCAGGGCCGGGGGGATGAGCGGGTGGGCCGCGTACCGCTGCCGGAGTACGAGCAGCAGCCCGGAGACGGCAGCTCCGACGGCCGCAGCGATGGTGCTGCTCGCGGCAGGTCCGCTCGCTTCCAGCGAGACCGCGGCCAGAGCGAGCAGGCTCAGGGTGCCGGAGGCGGCGACGGCACCGATGAGGTCGACCGGGGCCTGCGTCCTCGACGACGTGGGCAAGGCCGTCAGCGCCACGGCGGTGATGATGACGCCGAGCGGGACGTTGATCCAGAAGATGAGATGCCAGTCGATCTCGGTGAGGAGTCCGCCGAGGGCGAGCCCGAAGGGCGCTGCGACGGCTCCCATGCTGCTGAAGATCCCCAGCGCGCGGACCCGGCCCGGGCCCTCGGGATAGATGTCGGTGATCAGAGCGAGCGCAGCAGGAACCACCAGCGCAGCGCCGACGCCCTGCAGGGCGCGGCCGGTCAGGAGCTGCCACGGCTCGGCGGCGAGCCCGCACCCGGCCGAGGCAGCGGTGAACACGATCGTCCCCGCGACGAAGAGGCGCCGGCGTCCGACGGCGTCGGAAAGACGCCCGGCCGCCAGGAGCAGCCCTGCGAAGGCGATGAGGTAGCAGTTCACCACCCACGAGATCTCCGTGTGGCCGTAGCCGAGGTCGTCCTTGATGCCGGGGAGCGCGATGTTGACGACCGCGGCGTCCATGACGGTGAGGAACTCGATGCTGACCAGCGCGCCGAACGGCACCCAGCTCGGCCACCGTGCTCGTCGCGCGAGAGCGGCTGGCGCCGTCACAGCAGCGCCCCGCCGGAGGCGTCGATGCGCTGCCCGGTGATCCAGCGGCTGTCGTCGGAGGCCAGGAAGCCGACGATGTCGGCGACGTCCGACGGTTCTGCGACGCGGCCCAGCGGGGACAGCCCGGCAACCAGCTCGCGCGCGTGGTCGAGCCATGCGGCATTCATGTCGGTGTCGACCACTCCGGGCGCCACGGCGTTGACCGTGATGCCGCGTTCCCCGAGCTGCTTGCCGAGGACCGCTGTGAACACGTCGATGGCGCCCTTGGTCATGGCGTAGCCGATCAGGTCCGGCTGCGCGGCGCCGCGGGTGAGGTGCGTGGAGACGTTGATGATGCGGCCGCCGTCGCGCAGGCGCGGGAGGGCGAGCTTGGTGACGAAGAACGGGGCGAGGGTGTTGACCGCGATCAGGCGCGTCAGGCTGTCGGCGTCGACCGTGTCGATCGTGCCGCGTCCGTCGGCGATGCCCGCGTTGTTGACGAGGATGTCCAGCCGGTCGGTGATGGCGTCGAAGCCCTCCCAGAGCGCGGCGGCGTCCTGCTCGACGTCGGGTCCGCCCAGCGCAGCCCCGAGCACATCGGCACGCCCGCCCGACTCCTGGATCGCCGTGGCGGTCGCGCGCGCCGCCTCCTTGTTGACGCCGTAGTGGACGACCACGTGGGCGCCCGCCGCTCCGAGCCGTCGGGAGATCTCGTGGCCGATGCCACGCCCGCCGCCGGTCACCAGTGCCGTCTTTCCGCTGAGGTTCATGTGCCGCTCCAGTTCCAGTTCTAGTTCCGTAGTGGTCGCTACGGAAGTGGACGCTAGCAGGTTTCGGAGCGATCGCTATAGAATTGGGTCATGGGTACGAGGACAGGACGCCCGAGGGGCTTCGACCGGGACGCCGCTCTGGAACGGGCGATGCTGCTCTTCTGGGAGCGCGGCTACGACACGGTGTCGGTCCGCGACCTCACCGAGGCGATGGAGATCACGCCGCCGAGCCTGTACGCGGCCTTCACCGACAAGCAGACCCTGTTCGAGGAAGCGGTCGAGGCCTACGCCCACCGGTACGGCGGCTACATCCGAGAGGCGTTCGAGACCCAGCCGACGGCGTACCGGGCCGTACGGAACCTGCTGGCGGGGGCGGCCGTCCAGCAGACCCTGCCGGGACTTCCGAGCGGCTGCCTCATCCTGAACGGCGCCACCAACCACACCGTCGCCTCGGAGAACGTCGCGGCAGGGCTGCGCGCGCGCCGCACCGACACGGCAACCCTGATCCATCGCAAGGTCCGCGCAGACATCGAGTCAGGGGAGCTGCCTGCCGACACCGACGTCCGTGCGCTCGCCGCGTTCGCGGCCACCGTCTGGCAGGGGCTCGCACAGCTCGCGAGAGACGGGTACGGACGCGAGGACCTGGAGGGCGCCGTCGCCGTGGCGATGGCCGCGTGGCCCGGCGCCCGTCAGTAACCGTTCCACGCCTCCCGCTGCGCATATGGACAGCAGGACGAATTGATGGTCACACTCACACCGAAATCCGGCCGTCGCAGCCGCGATGACGCCGGCGACGCGCGGTCAGGCTGCGGAATAGCGCTGGCGAGCGGCCTCACCCGTCGTCCCCAGCGCCTGACCTACGACGTTCCAGGACAGTCCCTGGGCCCGAGCCTGGGCAACCGCGTCACGAACCGCCTTCTCGGCCTGGCCGGTCAGGTAGATCCGCCTGGCTGCGGCTCGCTGTAGCCCCAGTAACGCCGGGGGCGTTGGCTGCAACCGCTCGGTGTACTCCTCGGAAGCAGCCTTGGCTGCCATCTGTTCGCCCCAGGCCTCCAGCTCCGCCCGCTCCTCGGGTGTCAGGTTCAGATCCTCGATCCTCATGGTCACCTCACCTCGCCCCTCTCCTTCGGCGTCAGGAACTTGTCAGAAGCTGTTGGGCGCGTCGACGGACTGCCAGTGCCAGGGTTCAGGGTTGCGCCCGGACAGCTCCGCGAACGGCGGGTGCACCCAGCCGTAGGCCTCCGCGTTGGCCTTGAGCCACTCGTACTGTGCGGAACCGAACGCCTGCACGCCGCCACCGATGTCGATCGCCAGCCCGGTGCCGTGGTTGGAGCACCCGGGCGGGGCCGCGGTCTTGGACGACGGGTCGTACAGCGACTCCTGCTGCGCGTAGCTGCGGTAGGAGGAGTTGATGGTCATGCTCACCCCGAACTCCGCCGCGTAGGCCTCGTTCAGCTCGGCCAGGCCGCCGACGACGTCCGCGCGCACGGCGTGGCTCGACGAGAACGGGATCGACGCCAGCTCCGACGACGACAGGTGGCCGTTCTCCGCGGTCCACACCTGGTCGGGTTCGGGGCAGGTGCCGGCAGGCGCGGTGTCCGTGCCCGCGGTGCCGGCGTCCGGGCTGCCGGCGGCGTCCTCCGCGTCCTCCGCCTCGACCTCCACCGCGTCCTCCCTCGTCCCGGTCAGCACCACGGCGGCGGCGTCCTCGATCTGAGCCGTCGTGGCGGCCAGCGCCCCTGCCAGCTCCTCGATCTCCGCGAGGAGCTCGGACACCGCACTCCCCTGGGCTGGCGCCTTCTCCAGCAGCGCCGCCCCCGCCCGTGCGTCGAGGTCGGCGGCCTGGTCGAGAGCCGCTCGCAGGGCCTCCCGGTCCGTCGCTGCGGCGACCTCCGCCGACTCGGCGAAGGCTTGCTCGCCCACGGCCGTGACCTCCCGCAGGTCGGCCCGCCCGTGCTCCAGCCCGGTCATGGCTCGTTCGAGCCGGAGCTGCCGACCCGACTCGACCATCAGACGGGTCGCCTCCCGCAGGGCATCGACTGCCGCTCGGGCGTCGGAGCGCAGCGTGCCCACCTGGCCGAGCAGTGCCGTGGCCTGATCCTCCGTGCCCGACGGCGACCGGGTCACCTTGCCCAGCGCCGTCATCAGCTGCCGGGCATCGTCGAGAGCCGTGCCGAGGGCCTGGCGTTCCGCCTTCGGAGCGGCCTGCCCGTCCGGCCCCTCGAGGACGCTCCGCGCGGCCTTCACCTCGACGGCCAGCTGCTCACGGAGCGTCGCGGCGTCGTCAGCGGCCGCGTGCGCGTCCACCACGGCGGACGACTCGCGCGCGACCACCGGGACCGGGTCGATCAGCCCGAGCACGTAGGCGCCACCGGACACCGACCCAAGACCAAGGACGACGGCGACGATGACCCACCGCGCGCGCCTGACCCGACGAGCCCGGCGCTCCGCAGCCCGGCGGGCACGCGGAGAGGACGGCGCCTGGCGGGGGGGTCGGCAGCTCCGGCCACAGCGGCGTCTCGGTGAGCACCGAAGAAATCTACGCCGCCTCGCGGCGGGCGGAGGCCCTGGCTCGGGTGAATTCCGGCGCGGGGCGTGGCCAGACCGGTGACGCCGGGAGCTGTCCGTGCTGCTGGGCGGGCTCGGGGTCCCGGCAAACGGGCCGGCCGCCCCAGATGCGTGTGAACGGCCGACCCACTCTGAGGGGCTGGGTCAGCCGTTGCGCCCGATCGTGATGCACTGCTCGGACCCACTGTTGGCAGCCCAGGCGCCGACGTTGCCGACAGCGTCAGTGCCGCGAGCCGACCAGCACGTCGTTGATCCCCGCGGACTCGTGGCATCGGCGGTGTCGCCCGGTACGACCACGTAGTCGCCGAAGCTGTCCTCATGGACCAGCTTCTGTCGGTAGCGGAGCTCCACGCGAGCAACTCCGCTCGGACGGAGGTACGGGTCACCGGAGTCAGAAACGGACGCCGTGACGGTGTAGTCCGGATCCGACGCGTGCTCCGGCATGCCGCTGATCCACTCCGCGCTGATGCTGAGACCGTCCACCCGCGGAGCGCGGCTGTCCGTCAGCTCGGTCGCCACCGGCGAGGCGATCGACGTCAGGTCCACGGCACGCACGTCGTCGCCGGCGTCGACATAGGCGACCGTGGTGCCGGCGTCGTCCAGGTCGAACTCCGGCAGGTTGGTGTTGGTGTCGGCGGGAACCGCGAGCCCTCCTGTGAAGCCGCCGAAGACCCCTTCAACTCCCGTGCCGTACCCGTAGTCGTACGCGTACTCGCCCACGACGACACCAAGGCCGAGCTGTACCGGAACGCGGGTCGACGCGCCGCCGCTCCGCTCGAGGACCTTGTAGTCGCGGTAGACCTCCTCGAGGTCGAGCAGCAGCCCACCTTCCTCGCACGCCAACATAGTGAAGCGTTCGTCCGCGTCATGGACGAGAGCGAAGCCGTCGGCGCCCGACGGGCAGACCTCCGGCCGCTGTTCGAGGATCCCGCCGGTCACGATGTCGTACCGCGTCAAGGTGTACTGGTCGTCCATCACGACGACGTCGTCACCCGCGAGGGCGGCTCCCCGGCTTCTCCCTTCGAAGGAAGCCGGGACGACGAGCGTGTTCGTCGGTTCCGTGACGGGCTGAACGACCGCGGACGAGCCCTGGCGCACGGCCAGGTACTGGGCGCCGGCACCCAGGGTCGTACTGGTCGAGGTGCTCCGGCTCCCGCCGCCGTCGCGCGCCCAGGCGATCAGGTTCGTGTCCCCCTGGTCGATCTGTACGACGTCGACCTCTGCCCCGACGAGCTCACCCACCAGCGGCGCCCCGCCGAACGTCGTGCTCCACGCCGCCGCCGGATCCGCACGGTCGCGCCAGATGACCTGTGACCCGGACGCCGACCGGACCTCGACGAAGAGGTAGTGGTCGGTCAGTGCGACCTCGGTCGGGGTCCCGAAGGTAACGACTTCCTCGGCGGTCACGAGGCCGGTGCTCGCCAAGGCATCAGCCTGTGCGGGCCCGGCGGCGATCACCATGCCGCCGAGCGCCACGGCGCTGATTGCACAGAGGCCGAGAAGCCGTCTCGTCACGGCAGAGCGCACCAGGGTGGTGCAGGACATATTGCCTCCAGACTCGCCGCGGTCGCGGCGCCGTCGACGACCGTAATGGTGGTCAGCGCCCCTCCGGGAGAGTCCCGCCGGGTGAAAATAGACATCTGCCCCATTTCGATCCGCGCCCGACCCAGTCGCAGGCCGTACCTACCGCAAGACGGGGAACTCTGACCGCGCAAGACAGCAGTCGCCGCGCGGGCGTCGTAGTGCAGCGAGGTCGCCCGCTCCAGCACCTCAACGGCCCGTGCCTACGTGTCAACGGCTCGAGTCCACCTCACGACGAGGCAGGAATGCACTCGGATACACGCCATTCGTCCTCATCCGTCATCGTTAGGCTCATTGCCCTCAGGCGTGCGATCTTCGTTCACACGCTCCCTTTCCAGCAACCGTCTGCCAAGGTCAATAAGTTCTGCCTGTTGGCGACGGCGACGCTCCTGACGGGAAAAGAACTCACCCCTTATACCCCTCGCCTCCCGTGCGACGAACCAGCCCGGCCACGCAAACTCCTTCTCGACCCAGGCCCAAACGGATACGATCGCTACGAACAGCCCTGCTGACCAAAGCCAACGTGGATCAATATCGCGAAGAGGCGAAACCTGAAAGCTCCCCACCACGAGCAGCACAGCAGGCGCACTCGCTGCCAGCAAGATGTGAAACAAGATTCTCGAGATCGAGTCATCCGGGCCATGAATATGGAATCCCGATTTCCCGCCCAACCAGGATCGCGCGATTCTTACCGTGGCCCAGATCAGCGAACCAACAATAATCAGACCCGCAGCCACAAACAGGATGCGAACTGGAAGGCTTACGAATACCGTCAACCACTCTGCCGACTCCACAATCGATAACACCGTCCTCGCGAAGTTTCCGGTCAAGCCACAGTCAGCGACGGTCGAGAGTCGCACTTAACGATGAAACGCACAACGTGGACAACCGTTCGAGTACCGCCATAGACGGCCTATTGCTGGCGAAATTTGCCAAGAAATTCACCCGTTCGGTCGCAGGGTGAAAACTGAACCCTTGCCTCCAAGACCCGGCCCGCCCTGCTCAACCCGTTTCGCCGCGTCAGGAACTCTCCGGAGCGCCCCCTCGTTCTCACCCCGCCGAGCAGCGCCTCCGCCCCCAGCGGTGACGGCCCGCGGCATATACTCGCCGCGTTCGGACGCCCTATCGCGAGGAGCACCGATGACCGAGCCGATGCCGCTTCAACCGCCTGCCTCAGCCGCCGAGCCCCTCGTGCTCAGCGCACCCGACCCGGTCCAGCCCGTCGCAGCGACCCAGGCGCCCAAGATGGCGCCGAAGGTGGATCCTGCCGCGGCACCCGCGCTCGACAAGAAGGTCAGCACCTACCTCGACGGCCTCCTCAGCGCCGACACCAAGAGCCCGGAGTTCGCCAAGCGCGCCGACGACGTGCGCACCATGGGCGACCAGGACATCCGGCAGGCCGCCGACTCCAGCAACCGCCTGCTCGCCACGCCCGTCCGGGCCCTCAAGGAGGGCGGCCTGGCCGACGGCTCCAAGGTGGGCCAGACCCTGCTGGAGCTGCGCCGCACCGTCGAGGACCTGGACCCGTCCGAGGCGAGCGTCGGGCGCAAGTTCCTCGGCGTGATCCCGTTCGGCGACAAGATCGAGGACTACTTCCGCCGCTACGAGTCCGCGCAGGGCCAGCTCAACGCCATCATCCAGGCGCTCTACAACGGCCAGGACGAGCTGCGCAAGGACAACGCCGCGCTCAACCTGGAGAAGCAGAACCTCTGGGACACGATGGCGCGCCTGAACCAGTACATCTACGTGGCCGAGCGGCTCGACGCCCAGCTCGCCACGAAGATCGCCGAGCTCCAGATCGCCGAGCCCGAGCGGGCCAAGGCACTGTCCGAGGATGTCCTGTTCTACGTGCGTCAGAAGCACCAGGACCTGCTCACGCAGCTCGCGGTCTCGATCCAGGGCTACCTCGCGATCGACATCATCATCAAGAACAACATCGAGCTCACCAAGGGTGTCGACCGCGCCACCACCACGACGGTCTCCGCGCTGCGCACCGCCGTCATCGTGGCGCAGGCGCTCGCGAACCAGAAGCTCGTGCTGGACCAGATCGGCGCCCTGAACACCACGACGTCGAACATGATCGCCTCGACCTCGAAGATGCTCGCCGACCAGTCGGCGACCATCCAGGAGCAGGCCGCCAGCTCGACCGTCGGCATCGAGCAGCTGCAGGAGGCGTTCGCCAACATCTACGCCACGATGGACTCGATCAGCGACTTCAAGCTGCGGGCGCTCGACTCGATGTCGCAGACCATCGGGGTGCTGCAGACCGAGACCACCAAGGCCTCGGAGTACGTGGAGCGGGCACAGCGCACCAACACCGACGGCGTGGCGAGCGGTTCTCTCGACCTCAACACCCCGTGACGGCGGGCTCGGAGGTAGGCATGAGCTGGTGGCGGCGACTCTTCGGCGGCGGACGCGCCGAGGAGGTGGAGCAGACCGTCGCGATCCCGGCCCCGCCGACGACCGAGCAGATCGTGACGTCCGTCGACGCGGTACTGGAGCGCGCGACCGGAAGGGCGCCCGCCGCCGTGACCGCCCGAGTACAGCGGGTGGCTGAGACCGTGCACGAGATGGCGCCCCGCCTCGACCGGCTCGGCGCCGGCTCCCAGCAGGCGCACACCGTGGTCGCCACCGCGACGAGCTATCTGCCCGAGGCCGTCGACGCCTACCTGCGCCTCCCGCGTGACTTCGCCGACCGGCGCGTCGTCGACCGCGGCAAGACCTCGCTCATGATCCTGTGCGACCAGCTGGACCTGCTGGGCGCCACGATCGACAAGATCTCCGACGCCGTGTCGCGGGCCGACGCCGTCGCCCTCGTGGCCCACGGCCGGTTCCTCGAGGAGAAGTTCGGTACGTCCGGCCTGACGCTCCCCAGCGCCGACCCCGGCACCCTGCCGCCGCCCGGGTCACCGGGTCACGGGTCAGGCCCGCGCCCCCTGGAGGCCCCGTGAGCACGACGGCGTTCGCCGCAGCCCTCGACGCCCTCGCCGCGACCGCCACCGCGGCCGGCGTGAGCGGCCCGGCCGCACGCACCGAGGGCGAACGTCTGGCGGCAGCGGTGGCCGAGTCCTCCCCCGGCGCCCCGGCGGCCTGGATCGCCGCGACGGCCCGCCCGACGTCGGGCAGCCTGCAGCCGTTCTTCGACGCCGCCATGAGCGCCCGCCGCTGGCGCAACGCCCCCACCGACCTGCTCGATGACCTCATCGCGACCGGCTCGCCCCACAGCACCCGGTACGCCGAGGCCCTGGCCGCCGTCGTCGACGCCGCGGCAAACCTCGGCGACCCCAGCATCAGCGCCATCGCGGCAGCAGAGGGCACCAAGGCAGTCCACCGCAGCGCAGCAGCCGGCCGCGACAAAGCACCAACACCCAAGACATCGCCCTCGACATCGCCCTCGACATCGCCCTCGACAGCACACCCCCTGCCAACCACCCCACCCCACCTGACGCACCCAACCCAGCCACGCACCCCACCGCTGTTCCCCACCGCAGAAGGCGACGGACCGGACAAGGCCGCGGGGTCCGAGACACCGCGCCGGGATGTATCCCTTCCCGAAGTGGAGGGCCCCCTGGGGCCCGTGAACGCATCCCGGCGCGGTGTCTCGGACCCCGCGGCTGCCCCAGCCGAAGATGTCGCCGAGCCCGAACGAACGCTCGAGGAACTCCTCGACGAGCTAGACCAGCTCATCGGACTACGAAGAGTCAAAGACGAGATACACCGTCAGACCGAGCTCCTCCGCATCGAGCGCCTCCGCGGCGAGGCGGGCCTGAGCGCCCCGACGCTGACGCGGCACCTGGTGTTCGTCGGCAACCCCGGCACCGGCAAGACGACGGTGGGCCGGCTCGTCGCCGGGATCTACCGCGCGCTGGGCCTCCTGGACAAGGGGCACCTCGTGGAGGTCGACCGGTCCGAGCTGGTGGCGGGCTACCTGGGGCAGACCGCCGAGAAGACGACGGCGGTCGTGGAGCGCGCCCTGGGTGGCGTGCTGTTCATCGACGAGGCGTACGCCCTGGCCGAGGACCAGTACGGCCGCGAGGCCGTCGACACCCTCGTCAAGGACATGGAGGACCACCGCGACGACCTCGTGGTCATCGTGGCGGGCTATCCCGGCCCGATGGCCCGGTTCGTCGGCACGAACCCGGGTCTGGAGAGCCGGTTCGCCCGCACCATCACCTTCGAGGACTACTCCGCCGACGAGCTGCGGCAGATCTTCGGGTCCATGGCCCGGGCCGCCGACTTCGAGCCGGAGCCGGCCGCGCTGGAGCGGTTCGACCGCCTGGCGGCGGACCAGGCCCGCGGAGAGGGCTTCGGCAACGGGCGGTGGGCACGGAATGTGCTGGACTCCGCGATTGCCCGGCACGCCTGGCGCCTGCGGGACGTTGAACGACCGACGCTGGACCAGCTGCGCACGCTGGTCCCGGAAGACCTGGAGGATGTCGTGGACATCGGGACTGACGGCGAGGCCACCACGTGACCGCACCGCTGACGACGACGAACCCGGGCGCGCCCGAACCCGGTCTCGCGGCCGGCACGGGCGCCGCAACGGCGCCCGCCACCCCGGGCTCCCGGTTCGCGGCGGGCCTGGCGACCACGCCGGGCCGGTTGGCCCTGGCCACGGCGGTCGCCGTGGTGGCGTGCCTGCTGCTAGGCGTGACCGGCTTCCTCGCCGGCAACGGCCAGTCCGCGGCCCTGCGGGACGCGCAGCGGGACGCGGCCCAGCTGGTGGGCACGCAGGAGCTGCGCAACGACCTGGTGTCGGCGGACGCGACGGCGACCAACGCGTTCCTCGTGGGCGGGCTGGAGCCTGCCGAGGCGCGTGCCCGGTACGAGACGAGCCTGTCCGAGGCGGCCCAGGCCGTCCCGTCGCTGGCGGCGACCGTGCGGGGCGACGGCGAGGCCGCCGACCTCGCGGCGGTGTCCGACTCGGTGCAGCGCTACGCGGGCCTGGTCGAGTCGGCCCGGGCGAACAACCGGCAGGGCTTCCCGGTCGGCGCCGCCTACCTGGACCAGGCGTCGTCGGCGCTGCGCGACGAGGTGCTGCCGACCATCGACGAGGTGGCGGTCTCGACGTCGGAGCGGGTCGACGCCGACATGCGCTCCGTCGCCCTCGCTCAGGCGCTGCTGCTGTTCGTGCTGCTGGCGCTGGTGGCGCTGGGCGCCGTACAGCTCTGGCTCGCACGGCGCACGCACCGCGTGCTGAACACCGGGCTGGCGGCCGCGAGCGCCGCTCTCCTGGTGGGCGGCGTGGTGGTCACGGCCGCCGTGCTGGGCGGCAACGGCGTGGCGCGGTCGGTCGCGAGCGGCCCGTACGCGGCGACCGTCGCCACGTCGGAGGCCCTGTCGCTGGCCACCGACGCGAAGTCGATGGAGTCGTTCACGCTGATCAAGCGCGGCTCGGGCGGTGAGTTCGAGGAGTCCTACCAGACGTCGGTCGCCGGGGCGCGGGACCTGCTGGGCGAGGCGGAGGATGCCACGGCCAACGGCTCCGGCGCCACCGACTCCCTGTCGCTCCTGAACGCGTGGGACGAGAAGCACGCCGAGATCCGCGCGCTGGACGACGGCAACGACTGGGACGCCGCCGTGCAGGCCGCGACGTCCACGGCCGACGACTCGGCGGGCGCGGCCTTCGCCGCGTTCTCCGACCGGGCCCACGCCGAGGTCGAGGCCACGAGCAAGGACGCGGTCGACCGGCTCGGCTCGGCGGCGACCACCGCGCAGGTCGCGGCCTGGATCGCCCTCGTGCTCGGTGTCGCGGGGGCCGTGGCCGCCGCCGCAGGGATGAATGTCCGTCTGAAGGAGTACCGATGAGCACGCGCGCAGCCCGCAGACCGATCGTCACCGCCCTCCTCGCGCTCGCCCTGGCCGGCACGACGGCGGCGTGCGCGCCCGAGACGACCACGCACCTGCTCACCGGCGCTGCCGGGATGAGCTCGACCGCACAGCAGTCCGTGCGGGAGTCCGCCCCGCAGGCACCGAGCGGGGCTGCGGCGTCCGGCACGGCCACCGCGGCCCAGGACTGCGGTGACGGGCAGCCGGCCGTGGCGTCGCTGGCCCCGGACGGCAGCCCGGAGGTGACGTCCGGCTCCACCATGGCCGAGATCCGCGACCGCGGCTTCCTCCGGGTGGGCGTCTCGGCGGACACCTTGCTGATGGGGTCCCGTGACCCGTTCACGAGCGACATCGAGGGCTTCGACATCGACGTGGCCCGCCAGGTGGCCGACGCGATCTTCGGCGACCCGGACGCGATCCAGTACCGCGTGATCACGTCGGGCGACCGCGAGGCCGTGCTGCAGGACCACGAGGTCGACATCGTGACCCGTGCCTTCACCATCAACTGCGAGCGCTGGGAGAACATCGCCTTCTCGGCGGAGTACTACCACGCGGGCCAGAAGCTGCTGGTGCCCTCGACGTCGGACGTCGCGGGCATCGACGACCTCTCCGGGCAGCGGGTCTGCGCGCCGGAGGGCACGACGACCCTGGAGCGGCTCGGGGAGTGGGAGGGCGTCGAGGCGGTGCCCGCCGCCACCCACACCACCTGTCTGGTCCTGTTCCAGCAGGGTGCGGTGGACGCCATCACCGGCGACGACACGGTCCTGGCCGGCTTCGCCGCGCAGGACCCGTACGCGAAGGTGGTGGGCGACCCCGTGAGCGACGAGCCTTACGGCGTCGGCATCCCCGCCGATCAGCCGGACCTGGTGCGGTTCGTGAACGGCGTGCTGGAGGACATGGTCGACGGCGGCCAGTGGGAGGAGTCCTACGAGCGCTGGCTGGGTGACGCGCTCGGTCCAGCGCCCACCGCGCCGAAGCCCGTCTACGGGCGGACGCCGTGAGCAGGGCGCAACGCGCACCGGCGCCGCCCGGCGCCCTCGGCGTGGCGGCCGAGCCGGCGGCGCTCCTGACCTACCTGTCCGACCTCCAGGTGTGGCTCGACGCGCGCCGCGCCGACCTGGACCGGCTGGACTCCACGGCCCGCCGGTCCGGCGAGAACGCCGTGACGGCCGACATCGTGCTGGCCCTGACCCTGTGGCAGGCGGTGCGCACGCGCGCGGACGAGCTGGTCACGGTGTGGGACTCCGGCCGAGCGGACGCCGTCGCCCGCGAACGGATGTCCCAGCTGATCTGGGGTCGCCTCGGCGGTGACCCCGCCACGTCGCTGCTCTCCCTCGTCGACGCCGCGCGCCTGTGCGACGCCCAGGCCGACCAGCTCGCCACCCGGCTCTCGTTCGACCCGCACGCCGCCGACGTCGCCGCCCGCCTGCGGGCCCTGGCCGGCGGCATCGTCCGGGCCGAGGACGCCGCCCACGCGTCCGCCGACACCGAGGACGACGCCGTCGTCGCCCGCCTGCGCGACCGGCTCGCCCGCCTCAAGTCCGACGCCGCCCGCGGGGCCGACATCACCGGGCCGCTCGGCGCCCTGGAGGACGACGTCGCCCGCACCGAGCGGGACCTCATCGTGGCGACCGCCCGGCGCAGGTCGCTGGCCAAGGACCGGGAGCGCGCCGTCGCGCTGCGCACCACCCTGGCGGACCGGACGCCCGTGCTCACCCGGGTGGCGGACCGCTGCCGCCGGGAGATCACCGACCCGCCGCGGCTCGCGATCCCGGACGTGACCCGCCTCGGTGACGTGCCGGACGAGCCCGACCGGCTCACGACCTACGTCCAGCGGCTGGGCGCCGTCGAACGTGCCATGGAGCGCGTCGAGGACGCCTACACCGCACCGCTGCGCGAGCGCGCCGAGCTGCGCTACCGCGTCAAGAACCTGATGACGAAGGCCCAGGGCAACGGCCGTGCGACGTCGTCCACCGTGCAGGCGGGCGAGGACGAGGCGCGCGAGGCGCTGGACGCCGCGCCCTGCGACCTCGCCCTGGCACGGCACTTCACCGAGCAGCTCGAGATGCTCGTGCGCGATCTTCCGAAGGGGAACCGATGACCACACAGACGTGCGCCGAGCCGGGCTGCCGCGGCACCATCGAGGACGGCTACTGCAACGTGTGCGGCGCGCCGGCCGGCGGCAACCCCGCGGGCGGCGCGCTCGCCGCGGTCGCGGCGTCGTGGGGCGCCGACGACACGACGGTGCGCGCCTCGGGCGGGCTGCCCGGAGCCATGGAGCAGCCCTCCACCGGACGCACCAGCTCGTCGCGCCTCGCGTCGACGGCGCTCGGCTCCGCGCGCGTGGCGCCGGGCACCTACCAGACGCGGCGCGTGGGCACCGGCTCGACGCGGCTGCGCGGGCACCGGCTCGGTGCGGGCCTCACCACGGTGCCGCACACCCCGGTGGCCGACCCGCTGCAGGCCGTCATGGCGACGCCGGAGCTCGCGGAGAGCAAGCGGTACTGCCCCACGTGCGGGCAGCCGGTGGGGCGCTCCCGGGAGGGCGTGCCCGGCCGCATCGCCGGGTTCTGCGGCCACTGCGGCGCGCGGTACGACTTCGCCCCCGCGCTCGAGGCGGGCGACCTCGTGGCCCGCCAGTACGAGGTGGTCGGCTGTCTCGCCCACGGTGGCCTCGGCTGGATCTACCTGGCCCGCGACCGCAACGTCAGCGGCCGCTGGGTGGTGCTCAAGGGCCTGCTCAACTCGGGCGACAAGGAGGCGTACGAGGCCGCCGTCGCCGAACGTCAGTACCTCGCCGAGGTCGAGCACCCGCTGATCGTCGAGATCTTCAACTTCGTGCTCCACGAAGGTCTCGGCTACACCGTCATGGAGTTCGTCGGCGGCAAGTCGCTCAAGGACGTGCTCAAGGAACGCCGGGACCTGGGCGGCGGGCAGGCTCGGCCGCTGCCCGTCGACCAGGCCATCGCGTACATCCTCGAGGTGCTGCCCGCGTTCAGCTACCTGCACGACCGCGGCCTGCTCTACTGCGACTTCAAGCCGGACAACATCATCGCCCAGGGCGACGGCGTCAAGCTGATCGACATGGGCGGCGTGCGCCGCGTCGACGACCTCCAGTCCGCGATCTACGGCACGGTCGGCTACCAGGCGCCCGAGGTCGCCGAGATCGGGCCGTCCGTCGCGTCCGACATCTTCACGCTCGGCCGCACCCTCGCCTCCCTCGTGCTGGACTTCCGCGGCAACACCACGGTGTACCAGGCGTCCTTCCCGCCCGTCGCCGAGACGCCCGTCTTCCAGAAGTACGACTCGTTCTACCGCTGGCTGGCCAAGGCGTGCGCACCGGAGCCCGCCGACCGGTTCGCCGGGGTCGACGAGGCCCGCGTCCAGCTCCTCGGGGTGCTCCGCGAGGTCGTCGCCACCGACAAGGGCCGCGGGTACACCGCCACGACGTCGGCGGAGTCCGTCCTGTTCGGCGTGCCGCCGCTCGACGGCGCCGAGGGTGCCCTCGGCTGGCACGAGCTGCCCCTGCTGAAGGTGGACTCCACCGACCCGATGGCGTCCTGGCTGGCCGGTGTGAACGTCGCCGACCCGGTGGCCCGCATGGTGGCCCTCGCGGGGGCCGACGAGGCCACCGTCGAGGTACGGCTCGCCATGGCGCGCGCCGCCATCGAGGCCGGCGACATCGACCGGCTGCGGGCCACCGTCGCGCAGATCCTCGAGCACGACCCCTGGGAGTGGCGCGCCGCCTGGATGGAGGGCCTCGGGCACCTCTCGCAGGACGACCCCGCCTCGGCCCGCGCGTCCTTCAACGCCGTCTACGGGCAGGTCCCCGGCGAGCCCGCGCCCAAGCTCGCCCTCGCCACCGTCTGCGAGGTCTCCGGCGAACCCGGCGTCGCGGAGCAGCTGTACAGCACCATCGCGCGCGCCGACGCCAACTACACCGGCGCCGCCGCGTTCGGCCTCGCCCGCGTGCGCTCGTCGGGTGGCGACCTCGACGGCGCCCTCGGCGCCCTCGACCTGGTGGGCCCCACCCGAGGCTCCTTCCCCGACGCCCGCCTGCGGCGGGCCCACCTGCTGGTCGACGCACGGCGCTCCCTGATCGACCTGTCCGACGCCGTCGCCGGGCTCGACGCAGCCCACGTCCCCGACCGGCCCAAGGCCGCCGTCACCGTCGACGCGCTCTCCGGCGCACTCGGTCTCGTCACGCGCGGCGGGCCCGACCCGAGCGTGCGGGTGGCGGGCGCCGAGGCCACCGAGCCGGAGCTGCGCGACCGCCTCGAGGCCGCCCTGCGCGACCTCGCCCACCTCACGGGCGACCGCTCGGAGCGCGTAGCGCTCGTCGACCGGGCAAACTCCGTACGGCGGTGGACGATGCGTTGAGCGGTACGCCCGACCCGGAAACCGACGCAGCATCGACCGCCGAACGGTGAACCGCTCATGGTGATCCGCTGAAAGACAGTCGCGGGGCGCGAGCCCTGACGGACGCAAGGAGACCGACCCAGACATGAGCGCCGACGACAGCAGCCTCGCCCGCTGCCCCAGCTGCGGTGAGAACGCGGCGCCCCGCGCCAGATTCTGCGAGAACTGCGGCACACCGCTGGGCAGCACCGCGGGCACCACGCCCTCCGAGGTGACCCTCGAGCTGGCCCCAACGGTCGTGGATCCCGACCCCGCGACGGGCGACTCCTCCGCACGCAGGTCCTGCGGTGCCTGCGGGGGCACCATCGCGCCCGACGGGTACTGCGCCGACTGCGGCACGCCCGGGCAGTCCGAGCGCGACCACTTCGAGGAGCGCCCGGCCGACTGGGTCGCCGGCGTCTGCGACCGGGGCGTGCGCCACGCCCGCAACGAGGATGCGATGGCGCTCGCCGCAGGCGGCACCTTCGCGGCCCTGGTGGTGTGCGACGGAGTGTCGAGCGCACCCGACTCCGACGTCGCCTCGCTCGCCGCGAGCCGCGCCGCACGGGACGTGCTCGTGGCATACGGGCCCGAGGGCTCGAGCTCCGTCGAGGGCGCGACCAGCCGCCGCATCGCCGGGTGGACCGACGCCATGGTCGCCGCGTCGCGTGCGGCGGGCCAGGCCGTGCGGGGCGCGGCGGAGCAGCTCGCCGCGACGAAGGGCAAGGACGTGACGGACGACCCGCCGTCGTGCACCTTCGTGGCGGCCGTCGTGGACCAGGGCCTCGTCGTCGCCGGCTGGCTG
This sequence comes from Promicromonospora sp. NPDC023987, assembly GCF_040639055.1. NCBI lineage: Bacteria > Bacillati > Actinomycetota > Actinomycetes > Micrococcales > Promicromonosporaceae > Promicromonospora > Promicromonospora sp. NPDC023987. The sequence goes on from NZ_JBEZZF010000019.1 coordinate 71,761, forward strand.
GGCGACTCCCGCGTGTACTGGCTGCCGGACACCGGCCAGGCGGAGCAGCTCAGCGTCGACGACTCGTGGGCGCAGGAGATGATCGCAGCGGGCGTGCCGCGGGCCCAGGCGGAGACGTCGCCGCAGGCGCACGCCATCACGCGATGGCTCGGTCCCGATGCCCCGGACACCGACGCCCGCTGCGCCGCGACCGTCCCGTCCGGGCCCGGCTGGCTGCTGGTCTGCTCGGACGGCCTGTGGAACTACTGCTCCGACGCGCACGAGATGAGTGACCTCGTGCGGCGGTTCGCCGGCTCCGGCGACCCGCACACCACGGCCGCGGCGCTCGTGCGCTGGGCCAACGCACAGGGCGGGCGGGACAACATCACCGCGGCGCTCGCCCGTGTCTCCCCCACTGTCACCGAGCAGCGATAGCCTGCCGTTACCGAGAGGAGCCACCGTGGCCGAGTTCTCCGCCGAGGTCTTCCAGAACGAGTTCCTGTCCGACGGCGCCACCGACGTGCACGCCGTCGTGGCGGTGACGTGCACGGGCGCAGGGACCACCCAGCGCGCTGTCGCCGGCGCGGACGCCGGCGCGGGCGGCGTCGCCGAGATCGTCGCCGTCGACACCTCCGGGTCCATGCAGGGCCGCAACATGGAGGCCGCCAAGCACGCAGCGGCCGTGGCCGTGGACCAGATTCCCGACGGCACGCTGTTCGCGATCATCGGCGGCTCGCACGTCGCGTCCCGGATCTTCCCGTACCCCAACGCGCGCGTGCCGATGGTGGCCATGGAGCCCGGCGCCCGCAGCGAGGCCAAGCGCGCCATCTCCACCATGGCGGCGGCCGGTGGCACCGCCATCTCGTCCTGGCTCCGCCTCGCCGACGACCTCTTCGCCACGGCCCCGGTGGCCCAGAAGCACCTGATCCTGCTGACGGACGGCAAGAACGAGTCCGAGCCGTCCGCGCACCTGAACCAGATGATCGCCGAGGTCACCGGCCACTTCCAGTGCGACGCGCGCGGCGTCGGGGACCGCTGGGTGGTCGAGGAGCTGCGCAAGATCTCGACGGCGCTGCTCGGCACCGTGGACCTCATCGCGCGGCCGGAGGACATCGCCGAGGACTTCGCCGCCCTGGTGCGCAAGTCCATGGCCCGCGGCGTCGCCTCGGTGAACCTTCGCGTGTGGGCGCCGCAGGGATCACAGGTCCTGTTCGTCAGACAGGTCGCACCGGAGGTCGACGACCTCACCGGCCGCCGGACCGAGGTGAACGCCCTGACCAGCGCGTACCCGACAGGCGCATGGGCCGACGAGACCCGTGAGTACCACGTGGCGGTCCGCGTCGCGTCGAAGCCGGTGGGCTCCGAGCAGCTCGCGGCCCGGGTCCAGGTCGCCGTGGGTGCTGACGTGCAGGCGTCCGGCCTGGTCAAGGCCAAGTGGTCGGACGACTCCACGCTCACCGCCCGGATCAGTCCCGAGGTGGCGCACTACACGGGTCAGGCGGAGCTCGCCTCGGCCATCCAGGAGGGCCTGGCCGCGAAGGCCGCCGGCGACGAGGCGACGGCGACCGTGAAGCTCGGCCGTGCCGTCCAGCTCGCCGCGGAGACCGGCAACGACGACGCCACCTCGCGCCTGCGCAAGATCGTGGAGGTGGAGAACGTGGAGGAGGGCACCGTGCGGCTCAAGCGGAATACCGCCAAGCTGGACGAGATGGCACTCGACACCGCATCCACCAAGACGACCCGGGTACGGCGCGCATGACGGTCACCTGCCCGGAAGGCCACACCAGCCAGGCCACGGACTACTGCGACGTGTGTGGCACACCGATCCCCGCTGGGGCATCGGGGGCGTCGCCGGCCGAGTCCGGGCGACCAGCAGCCGGTTCCGGGCAGCCGGGGGTCAGACCCGGCCACCCGGGGGTCGAGCCTGTCGAGGCCTCGTCCGAGACCGCACCCGGCGGCCCCGTGACCTGCCCCAACTGTGGTGAGCCGTCCCCCGCCGGCTCGCTGTTCTGCGAGAACTGCGGGTACGACTTCACCACCGGCACACCGGCCGCGCCGGCGCCACCGCCGTCGTCCGTCCTGGATCTGGGCGCTCCCCAAGCGCCGGCAGCTCCGCCGGCGTCGAGCGGGCCGGCAGCGGATCCACAGCCCACGGCACCACAGCAGGGGTCGGGTCTCGACGGGCTCGAGCACCGATCCGGTGGGACGGTGCCGCCGTCGGGCGCTGTGCCCGCGCCGGCGTCGGCCGGTCCGCCCGCGCCGTCGTCGGGCGGAGGCGGGCTCAGCGCTCCGCCGGTGCCGGGCGACGACACCTGGGTGGCGGAGATCTGGGTGGATCCTGACTGGTACGCGCACGAGCGGCCCGAGGACCCGATGCCGTCCGCCGGCCTGCCCGGCCTGGTCACGCTACGTCAGCGCAGTCTCCTGGTGGGGCGGCCGTCGCAGTCCCGCGGCATCCGGCCCGACGTCGACTGCGGCAGCGACCCGGGTGTGTCCCGGCGCCACTGCCAGCTGACCACGGACGGCCTGCGCTGGTGGGTGGAGGACCTGGGCTCGTCGAACGGCACCTTCGTCGCTGCCACCGGCGACCCGCTGCCGGACACCCCGCTGACCCAGGGCGTCCGCAAGGAGATCCAGGAGGGCGACCGGATCTTCATCGGCGCCTGGACGCGACTGGTCATCCGCAAGGCCCTGCCGGGCGAGGCCTAGCTGCGGGGTTCCGGGAGGTTCTTCGGCGGCGGCCGGCGTGCGGTTGGTGCGCACAACCGCCACCTGCGCGTCTCGTGGGAAACGCCCGCTCCGGGGGGTGACCCGCACGCGGCGCGTCGGGGCTCCTGGCTGTCGAACCGCAGGCTGCACGTGACGTGTGCCGTCCGGGGCGCCGAACCGCAACTTACGCGTCCGAGTGGGCCGGTCCCGGGGGGCCGAACCGCAACCTACGCGTCCGGGTGGGCCGGTCCCGGGGTCGAACCGCAACCTACGCGTCCGAGTAGGCGCCAGCCGCAAGGTACGAGTCAATACGTGGTCCGGTGGACGTGTTCCTTGCGGCTCGGCCCAGTGAGCGACTCGCAACTTGCGGCTCGGCCTCGTACACGACTCGTAGCTTGCGGCTCGGCGCTCCCGGACGGCCCACGTCGCGCGTAGATTGCGGTTCGGCACCCCTGGGGGCGTTCACCAGGCGCTTAGGTTGCGGTTCGGCCCCCAGGCCCAGACCCAGACCCAGACCCAGGAACGTTCGCCCTGGACATTCACACCCTGCTCAAGGGGCCGGCGGCGCTCGCGCCACGCAGGCGGAGCGCGGCCAGCCCCGCGCCGACCACGAGCAGCACGTTGGCCAGCACCAGCAGGCGATAGTCCACGAACGCGAGCAGCCCCGCGCCGAGTGCCGTCACCACGGTGCCCGGCAGGTTGTTCACCAGGTGGCCCGCCGCCGCGACCCGGCCCTGGAGCCGGTCCGGTGTCCTGACCTGCCGCTCGGTGGTCCACGCGATGATCGCGGTGGTCACGCCGAAGCCGAGCAAGGCCTGGGCCGCGACGGCGGGCACCACCCAGCTGAAGAGGAGCGGCACCAGAGCCACTCCGGTGGCGAGCACGCCGAGCGCGTAGACGCGGGGGCGCCCGTACCGGAGCATGAGCCGAGGCACGACGGCCCCGGCCACGAATCCCGCCACCCCCTGCAGCACGACGAGCGGGCCCAGCCAGGCCGCGGGCAGCCCCAGCCCGTCGAGCACGGCGAACACGACCGCGTTCACCAGGCCGACCGACGCGAACACGAGGACCGCGTTCCAGGTCATCCCGCCCAGCGGACGGGTGCTGAACAGGTGCCGGAACCCGGCCGTCGTCGCGGCGACGTACGACTCGCCGCTCACGGCCACCGGCCGTGACTCCCGCACGCGCACGACGCCGAACACGATCGCCGCGCCCACGAAACCGGCGATCGCCACCGCGACCAGCGGCACGACGCCCACCAGCACGTAGACGGCGGCGCCCAGCGTCGGCAGGGCCACCCGGAGCACCTGGTCGATCATCGAGAGGCGACCGTTCGCGTGCCCGAGAGCCTCGTCCGGCAGCAGGTCCTTGAGGATCCCGGACTGGCACGCCCCCGTCACGTAGGCGACCCCGGAATAGATGAGCGTGGAACCGAAGACCACCCAGACCTCGTCCGGCTCGGTCACCCAGAACAGGGGAACCAGCCCGAGCGCTCCGACGACGTAGGCGACCACCAGCATGCGCCGGCGGGACACCCGGTCCGCGAGGTGCCCGAGGAACGGGGACGCGAGCGCGGGGACGCCGAGCAGCGCGAACGTCAGGCCGCCCAGCGCGTTGCTGCCCGTGAGATCGGCCACCCAGACGGCCATGAGCAGCGTCAGGAGCGAGTCCGCCACGTTGGCGAGGGTCCAGCCCAGCACGAGGGTGCGGAAGGCCGGGGTCCGCAGGTGCCTGGCCGGGTCGTGGTGCGCGGTGGTGGTCACGGCTGGTCCTCGGCCGGCTCGGGGAGGTCGGACCAGACCGCGCCGAAGAGGTGCGCTCGCCGCGCACCCGCCGGCCGCCGGCCGGGGTCGTCGATCCGGTCACGGAACGGTGCGGTGAGCTCTTCGAGCCGGCGGGAGAGGTCGTCGAGCTCGTCGCGCGTGGCCCAGTACTCCTGCTGTGTCTGGGTAGTGGCGTAGAGCCAGTCGGGGTCGTCGCTGTCGGCGTCGGCGATCCAGCGCTGCAGCCGGGCGAACTGCTCGGCGACGAACATGCTGCTGAACGCCTTCGCGGCGGGCCACGAGCCGGGGTCCGCGGCATCGGGGCGAACGGCGTAGCCACGGCTCACCACCCGCCAGGGACGTTCCTTGCCGTGTGCCTCCGCCCGCTCCACGTGACCGTACTTCTCCAGCTGGCGCAGGTGGAACGAGCAGCTCGCCACGGACTCCCCGGTCCGTTCGGCGCACTGCGTGGCCGTGAGCTCGCTGTCCGAGTCGAACAGCGCCAGCAGCCGGAGCCGAAGGGGATGGGTCATGGCCTTGATCGCGTCGGCCTGCGAGATGACCACGTCGTCCGGCAGCACCGGACGCGTCATACCTCGGCTCTGAGTGCGCTTCTGCTCGGGCATAGGACCAGGTTAAGACGCTAGAGGAAACTTGCGCAAGGAAACTTTAGCGTCCCCTCCCCGAAAAAGCCGTGCGTCGCCCGAGTCCCACCTGGGAGGCTCAAGGCACACCGCGGTGACGTCCGTCCGGTCCCATACCGGGCGGTGGAAAGGGTCCGGCCAGACCCATGTCGGGAGACCGACACCTCCAGCGTCACGAAAGGCACTCACGTGCACACCCAGTACGACCTGGCGCTCTCCCTTCACCGGGACCGCCTCCGCGACGCCGAAGAGTTCCGGCGTTCACGCACGCTCCGTCAGGAGCAGAAGCGACGCAAGGCCGAGGCCCGCGCCGCACACCGCAACGACAGCCGCGCACAGGCACCCGCCCTGCGCGTGCGTTCGGCATGACCCCCACGGACGCCGAAGCAGAGCTCGTGCACCGCACCCGCTCTGCTTCGGCGCCGTCCGCCCGGTGGCGGCCGGCATCGCCCGATCAGTGGCCCACGTCACTGCATTGAGCAGGAAACACCGGAAATGCTCCCGAGAGACTCCAAAGCCCGGAATGGTGCCGCAGATCACCGCTGTCCACCTTGCGCGGGATTTCCGGAATCTGGGAGGATGTAACACGACGGAAACAGTGTGGGACACCAGCCGCGACCCGGCCGGCGAGCTCCCCGGCACCGTCGCTCTCTCCCCACCCCTCGGAAGGAACCCCAGACATGCATGCCCAGACCGCGTACTACATCGGCCGCGCCCAGGTTGCCGAGATCGCGCGTCGCGCGGAGATCGTCGGTGCGCAGGAGCGCGCGCTGCGTGAGCGCCCCGAGCGCCACACCAACAAGCGCGTCAAGCGGCTCCGCCTGATCTGACGGACAGCTGACCGACAGCTGATCGACCCGGCTCAGCACCTCCGGCGTCGAACATCCTGGCCCTTCCTCGGACGACTCCGGTCGCCGGCGGGAGGGCCTTTCTGTCGGGGGCGACCACCGGACCACCGCTCGCGTCAGCCGCCCGGCGTCCGACGGAATAGGCTGAGCGGCGTGAGCCTTCCCAACCCCAACGAGCGCATCGTCTGGATCGACTGCGAGATGACCGGCCTGGACCTGCGCGCTGACGCGCTCGTCGAGGTCGCAGCGATCGTCACCGACTCCGACCTCAACGTCCTGGGCACCGGTGTCGATGTCCTCGTGAAACCTCCGGCCGAGGCCCTGGCGCAGATGAACGACTTCGTGCGCGCCATGCACACCACGTCCGGTCTGCTCGACGAGCTCGACGGGGGGCTGACGCTCGAGGAGGCGCAGGAGCAGATCCTTGCCTACGTCCGCGAGTGGGTGCCCGAGCCGCGCAAGGCACCGCTGGCCGGCAACTCCGTCGGCACCGACAAGTCGTTCCTCGACCTGCACATGCCCGCACTGGTGGAGCACCTGCACTACCGGATCGTCGACGTGTCGTCGATCAAGGAGCTGGCGCGCCGCTGGTACCCGCGCGTCTACTTCGCGTCACCGAAGAAGGGCGGCGGGCACCGCGCTCTGGCCGACATCCTCGAGTCGATCGACGAGCTGCGCTACTACCGCGAGGTCCTGTTCCCGGCCCAGCCCGGGCCCGACACAGCGACCTCGCGCGCCGCGGCGCAGCGCGTGGCCGAGACGTCCGTCACGAAGCAGCTCGCCCCGTAGCTTTCAGTTCGGTCCGGGGCCGCCGACCATGTATGCTTTTCGACGGTCGCCGGTCCAGATCGGCGAACATGGTGGGCGTAGCTCAGCTGGTAGAGCATCGCGTTGTGGTCGCGAGGGCCGCGGGTTCAAGTCCCGTCGCTCACCCCAACGAAGCGGCAGGTCAGGTAGCAGAAATGCTTCCGGACCTGCCGCTTTTGTCATACCGGGGTGTCACCCCTCCCGGATCAGCCCCGCCTCCCGCGCCACGTGGATCGCCCGGGCCCGGCTGTCCACGTCGAGCTTGGTGAAGATGTGCACCAGATGGCTCTTGATGGTCGCCTCGGTGACGAAGAGGGCACGCGCGATCTCCTTGTTCGACGCCCCCTGCACGAGGTGCCCGAGCACGTCCAGCTCCCGCGTCGTGAGGCGCGGTCGCGGCTGCCGCATCCCGCTCATCACCCGGGTCGCGAGGTCGGACGCGAGGAACACCTGCCCCGCCGCAGCGGTGTGGAGCGCCTCGACGATCGTGTCGGGCGGCACGTCCTTGAGCAGGTAGCCGGCCGCCCCGGCCTCGATCGCGCCGAGGATGTCGGCGTCGCGGTCGAAAGTCGTCAGGATGAGCACGGCGGGTGCGGGCCGCAGCGCGCGCAGCGCCACGGTCGCTGCCACACCGTCCATCCCCCCGCCGAGCCGGAGATCGCACAGGACGACGTCGGGGTGCAGGTGCTCGGCCAGCAGCACCGCCTCCTCCCCTGTCGCCGCCTCGCCGACGACAGTGACGTCCTCGCGCGCGTCGAACACGGCACGCAGGCCGGTGCGCACCACCGGATGGTCGTCGACGAGCAGCACGGTGACGGCCATTCAGATCTCCTTCGGGGCGGGGCCGAGCGGCAGGTAGGCGGACAGTGCGGTGCCGTCGCCCGGCGCGCTCTCGACGTCGAGCCCGCCGCCGAGCTCACGGAGCCTGGACCGCATGAAGTGCAGGCCGTAGCTCGACCCCTCGGTCGCGGCGGTGGCGGCGCCGGCGTTCCACGCGTCGACGTCGAACCCACGCCCGTCGTCGAGGATGTCGAGCCGCACCGCGTCGTCGGCGTCGACCAGGCTCACCACCACCCGGTCGGCGGCCGCGTGCAGGCGGACGTTCGCGAGCGCCGACTGCGCCGTGCGCAGGAGCGCCACCTCGGCGGCCGTCGGGAGCGGCGGGACGGTGTCGTCGACCCGGAGGTCGGTGTCGAGACCGGTCTCGGCGCGCAGCCGGTCCAGCATGCGGCCGAGCGCCGCGGCGAGCGCGTCGTCCTCCAGCTCGGACGGCGCGAGCGCCGCGACGATCCGGCGCACGTCCGCGAGGTTGTCCCCGGCCAGCCCTTCGACCTGGTGCAGGGCCCTGCCGGCGTCGACGTCGGACGTGCGGTCCGCCGCGGCGTGCGCGAGCAGGCGGATCGAGGACAGCCCCTGCGCCACCGTGTCGTGGATGTCGCGGGCGAGCCGTGTCCGCTCCGCGACGGCGCCGGAGTGGCGCTGGGTGAGCGCGAGCTCCTCCTGGACGGCCGCCATCTCGGCCTGGGTCTGCCGCAGCGAGGCGACGAGCCGCTCTCGCTCGCGCGCGTCGCGCAGGAGCTCCAGGTAGCCACGGGAGATCCCGAGGGCGAACACCCCGCCGATCAGCGGGCCGAAGAATCCCGCGTAGCTGGGGGTGCCGCCGTGCACGACCGGGGCGAGCGCGACGACGGCGAGGACGAGGACGGAGAAACCGACGGACGGCCACGGGGGCAGGAGGTGCCCGGCGAGCAGCCAGATGAGGAAGGCCACCCACACGAACTCCTCGGAGACCGCCACGGCGGCCACCCACACCACCGCGAGCCCGATGAGCCACCACCGCGCAGCGCGGCCGCTGCGCACGCCGGGCGCCGCGGTGATGCCCGCGGCGTACCAGACGATCACCGCGACCGCCGCGGCGATCGCCGCGGCGATCGGGGTGCCCATCGCGATCGCTCGTGCGGCGCCGACGACGGTCAGGACGGCCGCTATCACGTGCTGGCCGACTTGCATGGAACGCAGGGCGGGCGCCCTCGACCGCGGCGTCCTGCCGGTGTCACCCCACGAGTGCGGGGTGGTCTGCGCGGTGCTCATGCGCTGATTCTCCGTCTTTCCGCCGGGGAGCACGAGGCCACCAGATCTGGTCGCCGAACAGGCTGAACAGTGCGGGCACGATGACGGTGCGGACCACGAGGGTGTCCACTACCACCCCGATGCCGACGATGAGGCCGAGCTGGCCGAGCGTCACGAGCGGCAGCAGGCCGAGCGCGGCGAACACACCGGCGAGGACGATCCCCGCGCTGGTGATGACGCTGCCCGTACCTGCGACGGCGCGCACCATGCCTTCTCGCGTCCCGTGTGCGGCGGCCTCGGTCCGTGCCCGGTGGACGAGGAAGATCGTGTAGTCGATGCCGAGCGCGACCAGGAACAGGAAGGACAGGAGCGGCACCTGCAGGTCCAGTGCGGGCTGGTCGAACAGGACGCGGCTCAGCCAGGCGCCCGCGCCGATCGCGGCCGCGGCGCTGGCGACGTTGACCAGCAGCAGGACGACGGGCGCGACCACGGACCGCAGGACCACGAGCAGCACCACGAAGCTGACGGCGAGCACGAGCGGCGCCACGAGCAGGAGGTCCTGCTCGTTGCCCGCCCTGGCGTCGAGGTCGGTGGCGATGGCGCCGCCGACGAGCGCCTCGGCCCCTGGCACGGTGTCCACCTCGTCGCGCAGCTGTGCGACCAGGTCGAGGCTCTCGGGTGTGCCGGGGGCGTACTGGCCGGTCACCATGACCTTGCTCAGGTCGCCGTCGTCGGTCTCACCGACCACGGTGGCCCGCACGACGCCGTCGACGTCTCGGGCGACGTCGGCGACGTCCTGGGCGCCCGGGGTGTTCGCGACCACGAAGATCGGCTGCGACTCACCGGGCGGGAAGTGGTCGGCGAGCACCTCGAGGCCGGCGGCCGACTCGGACGGCACCCGGAACTTCTCGGTCTGGTCCAGGCCGACGGACGTGCCGAGCAGGCCGGTGCCCAGCACGGCGAGCAGCACGGCACCGGCGCCGAGGGCGACCAGCGGCCTGCGCACGACGCGGGACGCCACGGCCCGCCACGCCCTGCCGTGGCCCGTCGCGGCGCCTGGCCGCGGGACGAACGGCCAGAACACCTTGCGGCCGCAGACGGCCAGGACGGGCGGGAGCACGAACAGGACGGCGACCAGGGCGATCACCAGGCCGACGGCGGACGTGATGCCCAGCCCTCTGGTCCCGGGGATGACGGCGAGCAAGAGGGTCAGCAGCGACAGCACCACCGTCACGTTGGACGCCACGATGGCCGGAGCGGTCCTGCGCCAGGCCACGGCGAGGGCGGCTCGGTGGTCCGCGTGCGTCAGGAGCTCCTCGCGGTAGCGGGAGATCAGCAGCAGCGCGTAGTTCGTCCCGGCGCCGAAGACGAGCACGCTGATGATTCCCGAGTCGAACTGCAGGTCCAGCGCCGACCCGGCCGACGCCGTCAGGAGGCCCGCCAGCCGGTCCGCCAGCGCGACCACCACGAGCGGGACCAGCCACAGCACGGGTGAGCGGTACGTGAGAATGAGCAGGACGGCCACGATGAGGATGGTGACGGCGAGGAGCGTGAAGTCGGCCCCGTCGAACGCTGAGGTCACGTCGGCCCCGAACGCCGGGCCGCCCGTGACCTGGAGGTCGATCCCGCTCACCGGGTGGGCGGCGAGCTCCGTCCGCAGGGCCGTGATGACGTCCGCCGTCTCCGCGTTGTCCACGCCGACCGTGACGGGGGCGATCAGCACGGCCGCCGCTCCGTCCTCGCTCGGCAGGGGGTCCGACGTCGACAGGCCGGTCTGCTCGTCGAGCACCGGCACCAGCCCGTCGAGCGACCGCAGGTCGGCGTCCGTGAGGACGCCGCCGTCGGCGCGTGCGGCGACGACGAGCACCGACTGCTCGTCGGCGTCCGGGAACTGTGCGAGCAGCTCGCTCACCCGCGCCGACTCGGAGTCCGGCGGTGCGGCGTCGTTCCCCGTGGGTGCCGACGACTGACCGAACGCACCGAACAGCGCGACGAGGACCAGCACCGCGATACCGATCGAGAGCCACGCACCCCTGCGGGAGGTCAACCGGTCTGAGAAGCGTGCACGCACGCGTGTTTCTGCCATGGCAGCAACTTCATCAACCGGGCGGTGCCTCCGGCATCGCCGAAGAGTTCGGTTCTGGTCTCAACCGTTTGATGGAGGGACCGCGCGTCAGCCCAGCAGCTTGACCACGGCGTCCGCGAGCCTGCCCTCGACGCCCGTCCCGTACTTCATCCACAGCGACGGCTCGGTGAGCTCCAGCTCGATGACCATGGGCACGCCGTCGTCGCCGGTGACCAGGTCGACGCGCGCGTAGGTGAGGTCTGCGCCGGTGGCCTCCCTGGCGACGGCGAGCGCACGCTGCGCCACCTCGACCTGCGCAGGGGTCGCCTCGAACGCGGACATCTCCTCGGCCGCGTACAGCTCGCCGGAGTCCTCGGCCGGGCCGGTGAGCAGCGCGTTCTTGCGCACCGCGTGCGTGAGCTCGCCATCGATGAAGATGAGGCAGGTCTCGCCCGCCGTGTCCACGGAGGTGACGTAGGGCTGGATCATGACCCAGCGGCCCTCGTCGAGCAGCCGGACGGCGTGCGCGATGGCGCGCCCGCGCGACTCGGCGGACACGGGCTGGTACCTGCCGGTGTCCCGAGCTCCCGCGCTGACGACCGGCTTGACCACGAAGTCGCCGAACGCCGGCATCCGGGTGTGCACGGCGCGCTTGGACAGGTGCCGCGCGGGGTCGAGCCAGATCGTCGGGATCACCGGGACACCGGCAGCGTCGAGCTCACGGAGGTATCGCTTGTCGGTGTTCCACTCGATGACGTCGGCGGAGTTGACCACCTTGGGCAGGGCGCGCGCCCACGCGAGGAACTCGTCGTGCCGGGGCGAGTAGTCCCAGGTGGAGCGGACCAGGACGAGGTCGTACGCCGACCAGTCCACCGCCGGGTCGTCCCACACCGCTGGCTCGGCGGGCACGCCGCGCTCGGCCAGCGCGGCGATCAGCGGCACGTCGTCCTTCTGGAGGTCGGGCAGCTGGGAGCAGGTCGCGAGGGCTACACGGGCGTTGGTCACGCACCGAGACTATCGCCGACCGCTTCCGCGAGGTCCCGGCCTGGCCACCCGCGAGAAGCGGCGTCCGTCACACCGCCGGTTCGCGACCGGGCTCGTCCCCGACGGCGTCCGCTACGGCGTCCTCCGTGCCGTCTTCTGTCGCGTCCTGGACGTCGGCGGCGCCCGGGTCGGTCGCCGCGGCGTCCGCTGCCCGGCGCAGCGCGCCGAGGATCCCGTCAGCGGTGAGCGACCCGACGATGCTGCCCGACTCGCCGACGACCGGCACGCGGCCCATCGCCGAGCCCGGCAGCGCCGCCACCGCCTCGAACGCGTCGGTGAGCCGTGCGCCGAGCCGCACGGGGGCGGGTGCGGGCTGGACTATCCGGTCCGCGCTCTCCAGATCGTTCGCCTGCACCTGGGCGAGGGCGAGCATGCGCGAGGCGGACCCTTCGCCGATGAAGTCCCGCACCCGGTCCGACGCCGGGTGGGCGAGCACCGCGAGCGGGCTCGCCACCTGTTCGAGCCGTCCGCCGCGCGACAGCACGGCGATCCGGTCACCGAGGCGTGCCGCCTCGTCGATGTCGTGCGTGACGAGGATCACGGTGGTCCCGGTCTCGACCTGGATCCGCGCGAACTCCGTCTGCAGGTGCCTGCGGAACTCCGGGTCGACGGCGCCGAACGGCTCGTCCATCAGCAGCACCGGCGGGTCGGTGGCCAGCGCCCGCGCCACCCCCACGCGCTGCTGCTGCCCGCCCGACATGTCCTTGGGCAGCCGGTCGGCGAAGGTGGCGGGATCCAGGCCCACCAGATCGAGCAGATAATCGGTGCGTTCGGCGATACGTTTCTTGTCCCAGCCCAGTACTCGCGGGATGGCGCCGATGTTCTTGCGCACCGACCAGTGCGGGAACAGGCCACCGGATTGGATGACATAGCCGATCGACTGCCGCAGTTTGTCGGGGTCCTCCCGGGTGACATCGCGCCCGCCGATGAAGATGCGGCCCGCGGTGGGTTCG